>NZ_JBYSZY010000050.1:0-45724 GCF_058787635.1 Variovorax sp. FW305-3-2-15-B-LB1
CGGGGGCGTCGTGGGGGTCATGGGCGCCTATTTTGCGGCCGGGGGACAATGCGTGCCTCGCGCATCCACCACCCACTTCGCTCCCCGGGAGCCGCCTGTTTTGGACACTCTTCGCACCGATCTCTCCCTGGGAAGCACTAATAGAGTTCGCAACAAGCAAGCTCCAGTTTCCCCTCGGAGAGCTATGCAATCTTCCTCCTTGCCCGTGTCCGGAATAGTTCAAAAAAATCGCCAAAATCGGAAACTGGCTCAAGCCGATCACGAAATAGAGTTCAGAAGACCCCCATACCTGCCTGTGCTACCACCAGGAGGTGTTGAATTTCGCCGATCTCTGACCCTAGATTTCCATTGAATACTGACCCACCCGCTTTGTGAGCCTGAAGGCCTCACGGTGTGGATAAGTGCTTGATGTTCTCCTTTTGTGTGGATCTGCCGCAGATTGCGCCGCTGTTTCCGCGATTTGGTTGCCTCGATCGCGAGCCAGGTCGCGAGCTTCTCGGCATAGGGATCGAGCTTGCTTGAGCTCGTCCGCTTGGCGTAGCGCGGCATTTCTTCGCCCGCACGCAGGTACTTCTTTACGGTGTTGCGAGACAGGCCTGTACGCCTGGCTATCTCGCGGATGGACATCTGCTCGCGCAGGGCCCAACGTCTGATGACACTCAATGTCGCCACGTCTATCACTCCTAGGATCCCCTGCTTTAAAAATGAGCAGGGTAGGGTTTTACGTGGGTCAGTCTTAGACGGAAATTACTGCGCTAGCTGGGTCAATTTTCAGTGGCAATCAACACCCGCTATGCCACGAGTGCCGAATGCAGAGAGAGAAGGCGCGGCTTCACAAGACGCGGTCCTCCGCCGTCTTTTCCGAGACGTGTCGCGAACGCCGAACCCGCGCCATCGAGCCAATCCTCAAGAGATGATAGTGGTTGTCGCGGTGCAGTTTGATCAGTTGCACCGTCCGGCGCAGCACATCATCAAGGCCGATCGCCCGGTTCGGCAGTGGATCGACCTGGCTGCGCCCGTCCATGGCGACCACCCGGCCACCGCCCTGCTGAAACGCAAGCCGAACGGTCACGGTATCTATCGCATCTGCTTCTGGGTCAATGAAGAGGTGGCGCGGAAACGGATGGCGAGAGGAGGCGGTAGCGATGTACAGATCCTCATGCGGGTCAGGACGCTTGCCTTGACTCGAGTCTTCGAAGGTTGGACTTTCGAGGAGGATGACCATCTTCCTGGCGAAGCCGATCTGATCTGGAGCACTGAAGCGGTTTCGGTGGCCGATGAGGACTTTCGCAGGGGCGGCGTCCCTCTGGAGGACTTCGAGGTTTGGACAGAGGATGGAGGGTGGCGACCATGGCATTTTGCGGAGCCTATGTGGCCTGAGCCAGTACGCATGGCACGCATTGGTTGGGGCCGCGTTGCTTACCGGGGACCGCAGTACACCGTCGGTGGTTGCTACTGGCAGATACTGCCAGATCCTCGAGTTGGCCGCGCCCATCAGTTCTGGTGTCTGCTTACTTCTGACGAGGTGATTGGCGGCAGTGTGGTGGGCGATCTATCGGCCCTTTCAGGCGTCCTTGAGCAGGTGGTAGATGGTGCTGCGGGCGCGTACGCAGGTGCTATCTGTGGTGTGCTGGTCGTCGACTTGTTGAACGTCCCATTGCCCGAAGTGTGGACGCAACAATATGCAGTCCAATGGACCCTTGTCCATCGGAGCACTTGCGATCATTGGCCTTGGGGTACCCGATTTCTCGTGCGACGCCTGGTTGGCTCGCGCAACATGCTAGTCCCAGACGTCGAGCCCAGCGTTCTTCTCAAGTCAGGCGACGTGCGAAATCTGATCGTCCGATCGGGGCTGCGTTTGGCGAAAACTGCGCCTCGCGAGGCTTGGCTCTCCCATCTTCGATGAACTGCGCCAGCTGCTGGCGCACCCTCGCTTTTCACCCAGGATTTTCGAAATTTTTTTGAACTCTATTTTTTGATGGCCAGTAAAGTACTGGGCAATTTTTTGAACTCTATTTGCTTGTTTTGAACTCTATTAGCTTCGACCACTCCCGCTTCGACGCCGCCATCGTCGACCTCGACGGCACCATGGTCGACACGCTCGGCGACTTTGCCGAGGCCCTGAACCGCATGCTGCGCGACCTCGAGCTGCCGCCGGTGGCACCCGCCGCCATCGAGCGCATGGTGGGCAAGGGGTCGGAGCACCTGATCCTGTCGGCGCTGGCGCACGTGGGTGCACCGGCCCCGGCGGCGCTGTTCGATCGCGCGTGGGAGCGCTACCAGCACCACTACCTGGAGATCAACGGCCGGTATTCGGCCGCCTACCCCGGCGTGGTCGAGGGCCTGAAGGCGCTGCGCGCGCGCGGGCTGCGGCTGGCCTGCCTCACGAACAAGCCGACCTCCTTCGCCAAGCCGCTGCTGGCCGCGAAGGGGCTCGACGGCTTCTTCGAGCAGGTGTTCGGCGGCGATGCCTTCGAGCGCAAGAAGCCCGACCCGCTGCCGCTGCTGAAGACCTGCGAGGCGCTGGGCACGGTGCCCGCGCGCACGCTGATGGTGGGCGACTCGAGCAACGACGCGCGTGCCGCGCGCGCCGCCGGCTGCCCCGTGGTGCTCGTGACCTACGGCTACAACCACGGCGAGCCGGTGCGCGGCGTGGATGCGGACGGGTTCGTGGAATCGCTGGCCGACCTCGCGGCGGCCTGACGGGCCGCCCGGCTACTTACTGCTTTCCGAGCAGCGCGTCCTTCAGCTTCCAGTCGGCCGGGTTCGGGCCGAGCCAGATGCGCATCAGCGCATTGAAGAACGCCACTTCCTTCACCGGGTCGGGCTGCGGCACGCCGCGCACCGTGATCAGCGTGCCCGTGCCGGGCACCCAGTCGATGGTGAAGGTGTCGCCGGCCTTGAGCTGCTTCTGGTCCGCGAACATCTGGCCCATGCGCAGCAGGCCGGGGATCAGATTGACCATTTCGCTCTTGGGCGAGTTGTCTTCCACGCCCTTGACGAAGAGCTTGCCGAGCTCGTTGGCGTCGATGTCGCGCAGCATCGTGATCGCCACGCGCTTGGGGCCCGGCACGGCCAGCGCCTCTTCGGTGGTCGAGGCCTTCTTGCCCAGGTACAGGCCGGCGGTGTAGACCTTGATGATGGTCTTGTAGCGGATGCCCGCGCCATTGAGCACCAGCGGGGCGCCGCGCAGGTCCATCTGGTCGTCGAGCTTGACGCCCGCCACCTCGACCTGTGCCGCGAAGGCGCTGCCGCAGAGCGCGGCCGAGAGGACAGCGAGCGCCGCGAGGCGGGAGAACACGGCCGGGAGCAGGGGTGCGAGCAAGTGAGTCTCCTTGAATTTGCGAACGGTCGTGCGAATGTATCTTTTCGTTTTATCCGAGAGGCTCCGGGGGAACCCTGAAGCCTGCGGTTGCACAAGGCCTGGTTTTCGTGGGCTAAACTCGGCGCTCCATGTTCGTTCATCACATCATTCAAACAGGTGAAGGCAGCCGGGGAGCCTGGCCCTGGCGTCGCCATACATCGCTGACTGTTTGATTGCGCGGCGCACGCCGTGCGCCCGCGGTTCCGAGCCGGCACGCATGCCGGCACCGGGCCACTCTCGTGAATGACCTTGCCACCGGCCAAAGGAGCGTCGGCAGGCAACTGGAGAACGATCCGTGATCACCGAACTTGAATTCAAGAGCCTCAGCGCCCAGGGCTACAACCGCATCCCGCTGATGGCCGAGGCCTTTGCCGACCTCGAAACGCCTCTTTCCCTCTATCTGAAACTCGCCCATTCGCAGGGCGGCGGCAAGCACAGCTTCCTGCTCGAATCGGTGGTGGGCGGCGAGCGCTTCGGGCGCTACAGCTTCATCGGCCTGCCGGCGCGCACCTTGCTGCGTGCCTCGGGCTTCGGCGACGAGGCCGTCACCGAAGTCGTGACCGACGGCCAGGTCGTCGAGACCGCCAAGGGCAACCCGCTGGACTTCGTGGCCGACTACCAGAAGCGCTTCAAGGTCGCGCTGCGGCCCGGCCTGCCGCGCTTCTGTGGCGGCCTGGCCGGCTACTTCGGCTACGACACCGTGCGCCACATCGAGCGCAAGCTCGAAAAAAGTTGCCCGCCCGACGCGCTGGGCTGCCCCGACATCCTGCTGCTGCAGTGCGAAGAACTCGCGGTCATCGACAACCTGTCGGGCAAGCTCTACCTCATCGTCTACGCCGACCCGAAGCAGCCCGAGGCCTACGCCGTGGGCAAGCGCCGCCTGCGCGAGCTGAAGGACAAGCTCAAGTACTCGGTGAGCGCGCCCGTCGTGAAGCCCACGCAGGCACACCCGCCCGAGCGCAGCTTCGCCAAGGCCGACTACCTCGCGGCCGTGGAGCGCGCCAAGGAGATGATCGCCGCCGGCGACTTCATGCAGGTGCAGGTGGGCCAGCGCATCAGCAAGCGCTACACCGAGTCGCCGCTGTCGCTGTACCGCGCGCTGCGTTCGCTGAACCCGTCGCCCTACATGTACTACTACAACCTGGGCGACTTCCACGTGGTGGGCGCCTCGCCCGAGATCCTGGTGCGCCAGGAGAACATGGGCGACGGCGAACAGAAGATCACCATCCGCCCGCTGGCCGGCACGCGCCCGCGCGGTGCGTCGCTCGAGCTCGACAAGGCGGCCGAGGTGGAACTCATCAACGACCCGAAGGAGCGCGCCGAGCACGTGATGCTGATCGACCTGGCGCGCAACGACATCGGCCGCATCGCCAAGACCGGCACCGTGAAGGTGACCGAGGCCTTCGCGGTGGAGCGCTACAGCCACGTGATGCACATCGTGAGCAACGTCGAAGGCACGCTGAAGGACGGCATGACCGCCATCGACGTGCTCAAGGCCACGTTCCCCGCCGGCACGCTGACCGGCGCGCCCAAGGTGCATGCGATGGAACTCATCGACCAGCTCGAGCCCACCAAGCGTGGCCTGTACGGCGGCGCCTGCGGCTACATCAGCTACGCGGGCGACATGGATGTGGCCATCGCGATCCGCACCGGCATCGTGAAGGACCAGATGCTGCACGTGCAGGCCGCGGCCGGCGTGGTCGCCGACTCGGTGCCCGAGCTGGAGTGGAAGGAAACAGAAGCCAAGGCGCGCGCACTGCTGCGTGCCGCCGAACTGGTCGAGGAAGGCCTGGAATGAGCAACGCACCCGACATCCAGAACGACTTCTCGCACGAGATCATCGGCGCCGCCGTCGAAGTGCAGCGCGTGCTCGGCACGGGGCTCGACGAGGGCGCCTACGCCGCGGCGCTGGCCATCGAACTGGCCGAGCGCGAGATCGGCTTTGCGCGCGACGTGGCGCTGTCGGCCAGCTACAAGGGCCGGTCGCTGGGCGAGGTGTACCGCGCGGGCTTCGTGATCGAGCAGTCGGTCATCGTCGAGCTGCGCGCCGTCGACGTGCTGACCGACCTGCACCGCGCGCAGGTGCTCGCTGCACTGCGCCTGTCGGGCCTCAAGCTGGGCCTCCTGATCAACTTCAACGTGTTCCCCGTCGTCAAGGGCGTGCACCGGATTGTGAGCAAGCCATGAAACTGCTGATGATCGACAACTACGATTCGTTCACCTACAACATCGTCCAGTACTTCGGCGAGCTGGGGGCGGACGTGCAGGTGCACCGCAACGACGAGATCACCGTCGAGCAGATTGGCGTGCTGATCGCTTCGGGCGTGACGCGGCTGGTGGTGTCGCCGGGTCCGTGTTCGCCGGCCGAGGCGGGCGTGTCGGTGGCGGCCATCGAGGCCTTCGCGGGCAAGCTGCCCATCCTGGGCGTGTGCCTGGGCCACCAGGCGATCGGCGCAGCCTTCGGCGGCAAGATCGTGCGCGCGCAGCAGCTCATGCACGGCAAGACCAGCGAGATCACGACCACGCAAGAGGGCGTGTTCGCGGGGCTGCCGCAGAAGTTCATCGTCAACCGCTACCACTCGCTCTCGATCGAGCGCGAGAGCTGCCCGAAGGAACTGGCTGTCACCGCCTGGACCGACGACGGCGAGATCATGGGTGTGCGGCACACCGGCTTTGCGCATGACGTGCGCATCGAAGGCGTGCAGTTCCATCCTGAATCGATCCTCACCGAGCACGGCCACGCCATGCTCAAGAACTTTCTGGACTGACCCACCATGACCGAACGCACTCCCATCGTCGACCTGCGCAGCGACACCGTCACGCAGCCCACGCCCGCGATGCGCGAGGCCATGGCGGCTGCGCCGCTGGGCGACGACGTCTTCGGCACCGACCCGAGCGTCAATGCGCTGCAGGAGAAGATCGCTGCGCTGCTGGGCTTCGAGGCGGCGCTGTTCGTGCCCACCGGCACGCAGAGCAACCTGTGCGCGATCCTGTCGCACTGCGGCCGCGGCGACGAGTACATCGTCGGCCAGCAGGCGCATGCCTACCGCTGGGAAGGCGGCGGCGCCGCGGTGTTCGGCAGCGTGCAGCCGCAGCCGCTGGACCACGCGCCCGACGGCACGCTGCCGCTGGCGCAGATCGAGGCCGCCATCAAGCCCGACGACGCGCACTTTGCGCGCACGAAACTGCTGGCGCTGGAGAACACGCTGGGCGGCAAGCTGCTGCCCTTCGACTACGTGCAGGTCGCGACAGACCTGGCGAAAAGCAAGGGGCTGCAGCGGCACCTGGATGGCGCGCGGCTTTTCAATGCCGCCACCGCACAGGCTGCGCTGAACAAGCGAACCGACATCCGCGCCGAAGCCCGCCGCATCGCGCAGTGCTTCGACAGCGTGTCGGTGTGCTTCAGCAAGGGCCTGGGCGCACCCATCGGCTCGACGCTGGTCGGTTCGCGCGAGGTCATCGCGCGTGCCCACCGCATCCGCAAGATGGCAGGCGGCGGCATGCGGCAGGCCGGCCTGCTGGCGGCCGCGGCCTCGCATGCGCTCGACCACCACATCGACCGCCTGGCCGACGACCATGCGCTGGCGCAGCGCCTGGCACAGGGGCTCGAGGGCATCGAAGGCCTGAAGGTCGAGGCGCCGCACACGAACATCGTGTTCGTCGATCTCGCGGGGGCGGCGCAGGCGCGTTCCGCGGAGCTGCTCGCCAGCCTCAACCAGCAGGGCATCCTCGCGACCGGGCTGTACCGCCTGCGCTTCGTGACGCACCTGGATGTCGACGCCGCGGGCGTCGACCGCGCCGTCGCGGCGATCCGCGGCTTCTTCAAGGCCTGACGCCTGGCTACACGCACACACCGAGGAGACATTCCCATGATCACCCCCCAGGAAGCGCTGCAGCGCACCATCGAACACCGCGAAGTCTTCCACGACGAGATGCTGCACATCGTGCGGCTCATCATGAGCGGCGAGTGCTCGCCCGTGATGATGGCCGCACTGATCACCGGCCTGCGCGTGAAGAAGGAAACCATCGGCGAGATCACCGCCGCCGCGCAGGTGATGCGCGAGGTGTCGACCAAGGTGCCCGTGGCCGACACCACGAACCTCGTGGACATCGTGGGCACCGGTGGCGACGGCTCGCACACCTTCAACATTTCGACCTGCTCGATGTTCGTCGCGGCCGCGGCCGGCGCCAAGGTCAGCAAGCATGGCGGGCGCAGCGTGTCGAGCAAGTCGGGCAGTGCCGACGTGCTGGAGTCGCTGGGCGTCAACATCAACCTCAAGCCCGAGCAGATCGCGCAGTGCATCGCGCAGGTCGGCATCGGCTTCATGTTCGCGCCGAACCACCATCCGGCGATGAAGAACGTCGCGCCGGTGCGCAAGGAGCTCGGCATCAAGACGATCTTCAACATCCTCGGCCCGCTGACCAACCCGGCCGGCGCGCCGAACATCCTGATGGGCGTGTTCCACCCCGACCTCGTGGGCATCCAGGTGCGCGCGCTGCAGCGCCTCGGTGCCGAGCATGCGCTGGTGGTCTACGGCCGCGACGGCATGGACGAGATCTCGCTGGGCGCGGCCACCATGATCGGCGAGCTCAAGGACGGCGAGATCCGCGAGTACGAGCTGCATCCGGAAGACTTCGGCTTCCAGATGGCGAGCAACCGTTCGCTGCGCGTCGAGACGCCCGAGCAGTCGAAGGCCATGCTGATCGGCGTGCTGGACAACCAGGCCGGCCCGGCGCTGGACATCGTGCTGCTCAACGCGGGCGCGGCGCTGTACGCGGCCAACGTGGTCGACTCGGTGCCGGCGGGCGTGGAGCGTTCGCGCCAGGCCATCGCATCCGGTGCGGCGAAGGCCAAGCTCACTGAGCTGGTCAAGGCCTCCACCTCCTTCTGAGAATCAGGCCGTCGTGCCACCGAAAGCAGAGCAAGCCATGTCAGACATTCTCGACAAGATCGTCGCCGTCAAACGCCAGGAAGTCGCCGCTGCACTGAAGCGTGCCCCGCTCGAGGCCGTGCGCTTCGACGCCGAAAGCCGCGTGCTCACGCGCGACTTCGAAGCCGCCTTGCGCGCCAAGATTGCGGCCGGCCAGGCGGCGGTGATCGCCGAGGTCAAGAAGGCCAGCCCGAGCAAGGGCGTGCTGCGCGAAGACTTCATTCCGGCCGACATCGCGCAAAGCTATGCCGAGGGTGA
Organism: Variovorax sp. FW305-3-2-15-B-LB1; assembly: GCF_058787635.1. Taxonomy (NCBI): domain Bacteria; kingdom Pseudomonadati; phylum Pseudomonadota; class Betaproteobacteria; order Burkholderiales; family Comamonadaceae; genus Variovorax; species Variovorax sp. FW305-3-2-15-B-LB1. The sequence continues at coordinate 8,554 of NZ_JBYSZY010000050.1, forward strand.
CGGCTCGGTCAGCGCGGCCTGCCTCTCGGTGCTGACCGACAAGCAGTTCTTCCAGGGCGGCGTCGACTACCTGAAGCAGGCGCGCGCCTCGTGCGACCTGCCCGTGCTGCGCAAGGATTTCATCGTCGACGCCTACCAGGTGTACGAGTCGCGCGCGATGGGCGCCGACGCCATCCTGCTGATCGCCGCCTGCCTCGACGACGCGCAGATGAAGGACTACGAAGCCATCGCGCGCGGGCTGGGCATGGCGGTGCTGGTCGAGGTGCACGACGCGGGCGAGCTCGATCGCGCGCTGAAGCTCAAGACGCCGCTCATCGGCGTGAACAACCGCAACCTGCGCAACTTCGAGGTGTCGATCCAGGCGACGATCGATCTGCTGCCGAAACTGCCGGCGGATCGCCTGCCGGTGACCGAATCGGGCATCGCCACGCGCGAGGATGTCGCCACGCTGCGCGCCGCGGGTGTCAACGCCTTCCTCGTCGGCGAAGCCTTCATGCGCGCCAAGGAACCCGGCGAGGCACTCGCCGCATTGTTCAAATGACGCGGCCGGACCAGCTGTCGAGCAGCGATCCTGCCGACTGGCCGGTGGCGCCGGGCTGGCAGCCGCTGGTCGACGAATTCTTCGCCAGCGCGGTCGGCCAGAAGCTGCAGGGTTTCCTGCGCGAGCGCCTCGACGCCGGGGCGGTGATCTTTCCGCCGCAGCCGCTGCGGGCGCTGGAGCTCACGCCGCCGGAAGACGTGCGGGTGGTGATCCTGGGCCAGGACCCGTACCACGGGCGCGGGCAAGCCGAGGGCCTGGCCTTCTCGGTGGCGTCGGGCGTGGCGCTGCCGCCGTCGCTGCGCAACATCTTCAAGGAGCTCCAGCGCGACCTGGGCACGCCGCCGCCGGCGTTTCCGAACCCGGGCGGCAGTCTTGTGAAGTGGGCGACGCACGGCGTGCTGCTGCTCAACACCTGTCTGACGGTCGAGGAAGCCCAGCCGGCCAGCCATGCAGGCCGCGGCTGGGAAGTGCTGACCGACGCCGTGATCCGCCATGTGGCGCAGGGCGAGCGACCTGTTGTTTTTATGCTATGGGGCTCGCACGCGCAAAGTAAGCGTGCGTTGATCGATGTTGGGCGCCATAAGGTGCTGATGTCGAATCATCCCTCGCCGCTTTCTGCGCTCCGGCCGCCGGTTCCGTTCATCGGCTGCGGTCATTTTGGTCAAGCCCGTGCATGGCGTGAGGCGCAGCAGTCGGGAGGCTCCGAACTTCGCTCATAATCAGAGGCTTCACACCTCGAGCAGGTTTCCACGCTTCATCTTTTGCTGGGAATCCTGTGTAGTCACAAAATCGTGCTATATTTCGAGGTTCGCCGGAGAGGTGGCCGAGTGGTTAATGGCAGCAGACTGTAAATCTGCCCTCTTACGAGTACGCTGGTTCGAATCCAGCCCTCTCCACCAGCGATGAATTTGGTTTCTAAGAGCGATTGGATCTAGCGCTTTGGGTGCCTTGAAGTGCCCCCGATGCGGGAGTAGTTCAATGGTAGAACCCCAGCCTTCCAAGCTGATGACGCGGGTTCGATTCCCGTCTCCCGCTCCAGAGACCCGGTTCGGCGCCGGAAGCGATTTGGTTAGAACAAAAGCCCTTTTGGCTCAGTGGTAGAGCACTCCCTTGGTAAGGGAGAGGTCGCGGGTCCGATTCCCGCAAAGGGCACCAGTTTTCTGGGGTTGCAACGACAGGCTTGCGACCCATCTGCATGCGTTGAAATCGTTTTTTTCGGAGTCGAAAAATGGCAAAAGGTAAATTCACCCGCACCAAGCCGCACGTGAACGTGGGCACGATCGGTCACGTTGACCACGGCAAGACCACGCTGACGGCTGCGATCGCCACTGTGCTGTCGGCCAAGTTCGGCGGCGAAGCCAAGGCTTACGACCAGATCGACGCAGCGCCTGAAGAAAAGGCCCGCGGCATCACGATCAACACCGCGCACGTCGAGTACGAAACGGCCAACCGCCACTACGCACACGTCGACTGCCCCGGCCACGCCGACTACGTGAAGAACATGATCACCGGCGCCGCCCAGATGGATGGCGCCATCCTGGTGTGCTCGGCCGCCGACGGCCCGATGCCCCAGACCCGTGAACACATCCTGCTGGCTCGCCAGGTGGGCGTGGGCTACATCATCGTGTTCCTGAACAAGTGCGACATGGTCGACGACAAGGAACTGCTCGAGCTGGTCGAAATGGAAGTTCGCGAACTCCTCGACAAGTACGAATTCCCCGGCGACGACACCCCCATCATCCACGGCTCGGCCAAGCTCGCCCTGGAAGGCGACAAGGGTGATCTGGGCGAAGGCGCCATCATGAAGCTGGCTGAAGCCCTGGACACGTACATCCCCACGCCCGAGCGCGCTGTGGACGGCACGTTCCTGATGCCCGTGGAAGACGTGTTCTCGATCTCGGGTCGCGGCACCGTGGTGACTGGCGCTGTCGAGCGTGGCGTGATCAAGGTCGGCGAAGAAATCGAAATCGTCGGTATCCGCCCCACTGTCAAGACCACCTGCACCGGCGTGGAAATGTTCCGCAAGCTGCTGGACCAGGGTCAAGCGGGCGACAACGTTGGCGTGCTGCTGCGCGGTACGAAGCGCGAAGAAGTCGAACGCGGCCAAGTGCTGTGCAAGCCCGGCTCGATCAAGCCGCACGTGCACTTCACCGCCGAGGTGTATGTCCTGTCCAAGGACGAAGGCGGCCGTCACACGCCGTTCTTCAACAACTACCGTCCGCAGTTCTACTTCCGCACGACGGACGTGACCGGCGCGATCGAGCTGCCCGCGGACAAGGAAATGGTCATGCCCGGCGACAACGTCAGCATCACCGTCAAGCTGATCAACCCGATCGCGATGGAAGAAGGCCTGCGCTTCGCCATCCGTGAAGGCGGCCGTACCGTGGGTTCGGGCGTCGTGGCCAAGATCCTCGACATCTAAGTCGAGCGTAAAGAGTACCGGAGGGGTATAGCTCAATTGGCAGAGCGTCGGTCTCCAAAACCGAAGGTTGTAGGTTCGATTCCTACTGCCCCTGCCACCTAGGTGGCACCCCGACAAGCCCATCGCGATCCGATGGGCTTCGGCGTCTCAAGAGACGCATTGAATTGAAGGCCGCGAGGCCACAGGAAATCAGCCGACATGGCCACTTCTCAAATCGAAACCGTGAGCACGGGTGCCGACAAAGCCAAGCTGGCTGCGGCGGTGGTGCTGGCAGTGGGCGCCATCGTGGCGTTCTACCTGCTGTCGCGCCAAGGCTCGCTGGTGCAATGGGCTGCGCTGCTGGTCGGCCTGGCCGCGGCCGTGGGCGCCTTCGGCAGCTCCGAGAATGGCCGTCAGCTGTGGGCTTTCGGTCGTGACTCGTGGCGCGAGGTCAAGAAGGTCGTGTGGCCGACCCGCAAGGAATCGATGCAGATGACGGCCTATGTGTTCGCCTTCGTGGCGATCATGTCCGTCTTCCTCTGGCTCACCGACAAGACGCTCGAATGGGTGTTCTTTGACCTCATTCTGGGCTGGAGAAAATAATGACCGACGACGCAGTTGAAACCACGCAGAGCACGCCGGAAGAGGAGCAGAACCCTCTCCTGACCCCCGCTGCCAACCCTGATCTGCGTTGGTACGTGGTGCATGCCTACTCGGGCATGGAAAAGGCCGTCGAGCGCAACATCACCGAGCGCATCACCCGCGCCGGCATGCAGGACAAGTTCGGCCGCATCCTGGTTCCGACCGAAGAAGTGGTCGAGATCAAGAATGGCCAGAAGCGCACCACCGAGCGCCGCTTCTTCCCGGGCTACGTGCTGGTCGAAATGATCATGGACGACGAGAGCTGGCACCTGGTGAAGCACACCAACAAGGTGACGGGTTTCGTGGGCGGCGCCAAGAACCGTCCGGCCCCGATCTCGCAGAAAGAGGTCGAGGACATCGTCAACCAGATGCAGCAGGGCACCGAGAAGCCGCGCCACAAGGTCGAGTTCACCGTGGGTGAGTTCGTGCGCGTCAAGGAAGGCCCGTTCACCGACTTCAATGGCACGGTGGAAGACGTCAACTACGAGAAGAGCAAGGTCAGCGTGTCGGTCATGATTTTCGGCCGCGCCACCCCTGTGGAGCTCGAATTCGGTCAGGTCGAGAAGACCTGATCCCATGGCCTGCCTTCGGGTGGGCCTGCCAGTTTCCGGCTGCGCGTTGTCCGACTCGGCGCGCGGTCTTGATCGAAGAGTCGTTTAACCCCGGGGAGCCGCGGCGAGAGCCAAGGCGATATCACCCGCAAGGAGCAAAGCATGGCGAAAAAAATCGTCGGCTTCATCAAGCTGCAAGTGCCAGCTGGTAAGGCCAACCCGTCCCCGCCGATCGGTCCCGCACTGGGTCAGCGCGGTCTGAACATCATGGAGTTCTGCAAGGCGTTCAACGCGCAAACCCAAGGCGTCGAGCCGGGTCTGCCGCTGCCGGTGGTCATCACCGCGTTCGCTGACAAGAGCTTCACCTTCATCATCAAGACGCCTCCGGCGATCACCTTGATCAAGAAGGCCATCAAGCTGGACAAGGGCTCGGCCCGTCCGCACACCGACAAGGTCGGCAAGATCACGCGCGCTCAGCTCGAAGAAATCGCCAAGGCCAAGATGAAGGACCTGACTGCCGCCGACCTCGACGCAGCAGTTCGCACCATCGCCGGCTCGGCCCGCTCGATGGGCGTGAATGTGGAGGGCGTGTAAATGTCCAAGATCACCAAGAAGCAAAAGTCGCTGCAAGGCAAGGTCGACAGCAACAAGCTGTACCCCCTGGCTGACGCCATCGTCATCGTCAAGGATGCCGCCACCGCCAAGTTCGACGAATCGATCGACGTGGCCGTGCAACTGGGCATCGACGCGAAGAAGTCGGACCAGGTGGTTCGCGGTGCTGTCGTGCTGCCGAACGGCACCGGCAAGACCAAGCGCGTCGCCGTGTTCGCCCAAGGCGCCAAGGCTGAAGAAGCCAAGGCCGCCGGCGCCGACATCGTCGGCATGGACGACCTGGCTGCGATGGTCAAGGCTGGCGACATGCCTTTCGACGTCGTGATCGCTGCCCCCGATGCCATGCGCGTCGTCGGTACGCTCGGTCAGATCCTCGGCCCGCGTGGCCTGATGCCCAACCCCAAGGTTGGCACCGTGACGCCTGACGTCGCCACCGCTGTCAAGAACGCCAAGGCTGGCCAGGTCCAGTTCCGCGTCGACAAGGCCGGCATCATCCACGGCACGATCGGCCGTCGCTCGTTCGACAACGACAAGCTGCAAGGCAACCTCGCTGCGCTGATCGACGCTCTGGTCAAGGCCAAGCCGGCGACCAGCAAGGGCGTGTACCTGCGCAAGGTGGCTGTGTCGTCGACGATGGGTCTGGGTGTCCGCGTGGACACGCAAACCATCTCGGCAAGCTAAAGAGATTGGCCCGATCCCGCAAGGAGAGGGCGAATGTGGTGGGTCGCGGCAGCTTCGGTTGCCGCGAGCCATCCAAGACCGCTGGTGTGCAGGGCGCTGCACTTAATGGCCGGATCGATCCTTCCGGTATCCAGCGCAGATGGCGACCCCACTGCAAGGAATTTGATTTTTGTTCCGAAACAGTTGGTCGCTGCATGAAGCGCGATCCGAGGCCCCGGCCGAAGGTCGCATTAAAAGGAGTAGACCTTGAGTCTGAATCGCAGTGAGAAAGAAGCGGTCATCAGTGATGTGACCAGCCTCGCCGCAAAAGCTCAAACGCTCGTGATGGCGGAATACCGTGGCATCACGGTGGCCGATATGACCAAACTGCGCAGCGAAGCGCGCAGCAACGGTGTGACCCTGAGTGTTCTGAAGAACACGCTGGCTCGCCGTGCTGTCGCTGGCAGCCCGTTTGAGATCGTCGGCGACCAGATGACCGGTCCGCTGATCTATGGCTTCTCCGAAGACGCTGTGGCTGCCGCTAAGGTGGTGGCCAATTTCGCGAAGACCAACGACAAGTTGGTGATTCGCGGTGGCGCATTCGGTGGCAAGGCCCTGGACGTCGAAGGCGTGAAGCAACTGGCCAACATCCCTTCCAAGGAAGTGCTGCTGGCGCAACTGCTGGGCTTGATGCAATCCCCGATCTCTCGTACCGCCCGCGTGCTCGCGGCGCTGGCCGAGAAGCGTGGTGGTGGCGAAGCTGCACCCGTCGCCGATGCACCGGCAGAAGAAGCGCAGGCCGCCTGAGCGCGCCCTCGTTTTTGAATATTCAACCCAATTGTTAGGAAACAAAAATGGCATTCGATAAAGACGCATTTCTGACCGCGCTCGACGCAATGACGGTCCTGGAACTCAACGACCTGGTGAAAGCCATCGAAGAGAAGTTTGGCGTGAGCGCCGCAGCCATGTCGGCACCCGCTGCCGGCGGTGGCGCTGCTGCTGCAGTCGCTGAAGAGCAAACCGAATTCAACGTCATGCTGATGGATGCTGGCGCGAACAAGGTGTCGGCGATCAAGGCCGTGCGCGAAATCACCGGCCTGGGCCTCAAGGAAGCCAAGGACCTGGTGGAAGCCGCTCCCAAGGCTGTCAAGGAAGGCCTGTCGAAGGCTGACGCTGAAGCCGCCAAGAAGAAGCTGGAAGATGCCGGCGCCAAGGTGGAACTGAAGTAATTCAGACCCCCTAGAGGGCTGGAGGTGCCTGAAAAGGCCCTCCAGCCTTTGCCGCTTTCAGAGCGCACCCAAAAGCCGGCTTGGCGCCGGTTTTCTCAGAGACCGAAAGGTCGATGAAAAAGCAAAAGCCAAGACGATTTTTGAGTGTCTTCTGAACCCGACTGCAGAAGACCCCTTGGTTCGGGCGATGTGCAATGCATCGCCGTCCGCCAACGGCTGGTAGTGGCCAGCCGCCAAGCAGTGGTGCCGTTCGCCCGGCATTGCTGACAAGTCGCTGAAGATCTCAAGCACCGGAGCTCTCATGGCCCAATCGTCCGCGTACAGTTACACCGAACGCAAGCGCATCCGAAAAAGTTTCGGTAACCGCGACAGCGTCGTCGAAATCCCTTACCTGCTGCAGATGCAGAAAGACGCGTACACCGCGTTCCTGCAAGCCGGCATCGCCCCCAAACAACGCACCGTCGAAGGCCTGCAGGCCGCGTTCGACGCCGCCTTCCCGATCGTCTCGCACAACGGTTTCGTCGAGATGAAGTTCCTCGAGTACAACTTGGCGAAGCCGGCGTTCGATGTGCGTGAGTGCCAGACCCGCGGTCTGACCTTCGCCTCGGCCGTGCGCGCCAAGGTGCAGCTCATCATCTATGACCGCGAGTCGTCGACCTCGCAGTCGAAGGTGGTCAAGGAAGTGAAGGAACAAGAGGTCTACATGGGCGAAGTGCCGCTCATGACCGACAAGGGTTCGTTCATCATCAACGGCACCGAGCGCGTGATCGTCTCGCAGCTGCACCGTTCGCCCGGCGTGTTCTTCGAACACGACAAGGGCAAGACGCACAGTTCGGGCAAGCTGCTGTTCTCGGCCCGCGTGATTCCTTACCGCGGTTCGTGGCTCGACTTCGAATTCGACCCGAAGGACATGCTGTACTTCCGCGTGGACCGTCGCCGCAAGATGCCGGTCACGATCCTGCTGAAGGCCATCGGCCTGAACCCGGAATCGATCCTCGCGAACTTCTTCGTGAACGACAACTTCCGCCTGATGGACAGCGGCGCGCAGATGGAGTTCGTCTCCGAGCGCCTGCGCGGCGAAGTCGCGCGCTTCGACATCACCGACAAGTCGGGCAAGGTCGTGGTCGCCAAGGACAAGCGCGTCACCGCGCGCCACACGCGTGAGCTCGAGCAGGGCGGCACCACGCACATCAGCGTGCCGGAAGACTTCCTGGTCGGCCGCGTCATCGCCCGCAACATCGTCGACGCCGACTCCGGCGAAATCCTGGCCAAGGCCAACGACGAGCTGACCGAAGCGCTGCTCAAGAAGCTGCGCACGGCCGGCGTGCAGGACATCCAGGTCATCTACACGAACGAACTGGACCAGGGCGCGTACATCTCGCAGACGCTGCGCATCGACGAAACGGTGGACGAGTTCGCTGCCCGCGTGGCCATCTACCGCATGATGCGCCCCGGCGAGCCGCCGACGGAAGACGCGGTGCAGGCCCTGTTCCAGCGCCTGTTCTACAACCCGGACACGTACGACCTGTCGCGCGTGGGCCGCATGAAGTTCAACGCCAAGGTCGGCCGCGACGAGTCGACCGGCCCGATGGTGCTGACCAACGAAGACATCCTGGCCGTGGTCAAGATCCTCGTGGACCTGCGCAACGGCAACGGCGAAGTCGACGACATCGACCACCTGGGCAACCGCCGTGTGCGTTGCGTCGGCGAACTGGCCGAAAACCAGTACCGCACCGGCCTGGCACGTATCGAGAAGGCCGTGAAGGAACGTCTGGGTCAGGCCGAGCAAGAGCCGCTGATGCCGCACGACCTGATCAACAGCAAGCCGATCTCGGCCGCGCTGAAGGAGTTCTTCGGTGCGTCGCAGCTGTCGCAGTTCATGGACCAGACGAACCCGCTGTCCGAAATCACCCACAAGCGCCGCGTGTCGGCCCTGGGCCCGGGTGGTCTGACGCGTGAACGTGCAGGCTTCGAAGTGCGCGACGTGCACGTGACCCACTACGGCCGCGTGTGCCCGATCGAAACGCCTGAAGGCCCGAACATCGGTCTGATCAACTCGCTGGCCCTGTACGCCCGCCTGAACGAGTACGGCTTCATCGAGACGCCGTACCGCCGCGTGGTCGACAGCAAGGTCACGATGGACATCGACTACCTGTCGGCCATCGAAGAAGGCAAGTACGTCATCGCCCAGGCCAACGCGGTCCTGGACAAGGACGGCAAGCTGACCGGCGACCTGGTCTCGGCGCGTGAAGCCGGCGAATCGATCCTGGTCGGTGCCGAGCGCATCCAGTACATGGACGTGTCGCCCGCGCAGATCGTGTCGGTGGCCGCCTCGCTCGTGCCGTTCCTGGAGCACGACGATGCGAACCGCGCGTTGATGGGCGCCAACATGCAGCGTCAGGCCGTGCCTGTGCTGCGCCCCGAAAAGCCGATGGTCGGTACCGGCATCGAGCGCGTTTCCGCGGTCGACTCGGGCACCGTGGTCACGGCCACCCGCGGCGGTATCGTCGACTACGTCGATGCGACCCGTGTCGTGGTGCGCGTGAACGACGCCGAAGCGGCTGCCGGTGAAGTCGGTGTGGACATCTACAACCTGATCAAGTATCAGCGTTCGAACCAGAACACCAACATCCACCAGCGTCCGATCGTCAAGCGCGGCGACAAGATCGCCAAGGGCGACGTGGTGGCCGACGGCGCATCGACCGACCTCGGCGAACTGGCCCTGGGCCAGAACATGCTGATCGCGTTCATGCCCTGGAACGGCTACAACTTCGAAGACTCGATCCTGATTTCGGAACGCGTCGTCGCCGAAGACCGCTACACCTCGATCCACATCGAGGAGCTGGTGGTGATGGCCCGCGACACGAAGCTGGGCGCCGAAGAAATCACGCGCGACATCCCGAACCTGGCCGAGCAGCAGCTCAACCGCCTCGACGAATCCGGCATCATCTATGTCGGCGCCGAAGTGCAGCCAGGCGACACGCTGGTGGGCAAGGTCACGCCGAAGGGCGAGACCACGCTGACGCCGGAAGAGAAGCTGCTTCGCGCCATCTTCGGCGAGAAGGCTTCCGACGTGAAGGACACCTCGCTGCGTGTGGACCAGGGCTCGCAAGGCACCGTGATCGACGTGCAGGTGTTCACCCGCGAAGGCATCCAGCGCGACAAGCGCGCCCAGCAGATCATCGACGATGAACTCAAGCGCTTCCGCCTCGACCTGAACGACCAGCTGCGCATCGTCGAAGCCGACGCGTTCGACCGTATCGAGAAGCTCTTGACCGGCAAGGTCGCCAACGGCGGCCCCAACAAGCTGGCCAAGGGCACCAAGCTCGACAAGGCCTACCTGTCGTCGGTCGAGAAGTTCCACTGGTTCGACATCCGCCCGGCGGAAGATGACGTGGCCTCGCAGCTCGAGTCGATCAAGAACTCGCTCGAGCAGACGCGCCACAGCTTCGACCTCGCGTTCGAAGAAAAGCGCAAGAAGCTCACGCAGGGCGACGAGCTGCCCGCGGGCGTGCTCAAGATGGTCAAGGTCTACCTGGCCGTCAAGCGCCGCCTGCAACCCGGCGACAAGATGGCCGGCCGTCACGGCAACAAGGGTGTGGTGTCCAAGATCGTTCCGGTCGAAGACATGCCCCACATGGCCGACGGCACGCCGTGCGACATCTGCCTGAACCCGCTGGGCGTGCCCTCGCGGATGAACGTGGGCCAGGTGCTCGAAGTGCATCTGGGCTGGGCCGGCAAGGGCATCGGCCAGCGCATCGGTGACCTGCTGCAGCAAGAGGCCAAGGTGGCCGAGCTGCGCAAGTTCATGGAGCAGCTGTACAACGGCTCGGGCCGCAAGGAAGAGCTCGACCAGCTGAGCGACACCGAGCTGCTCGCCATGGCCGCGAACCTGCAAAGCGGCGCGACGTTTGCCACGCCGGTGTTCGACGGCGCCTCGGAAGAAGAAATCCGCGGCATGCTGAAGCTCGCCTACCCGGACGACATCGCCAAGCTCAAGGGCCTGACCGAGACGCGCACGCAGGCTTACCTGTACGACGGCCGCACCGGCGACCAGTTCGAGCGTCCCGTCACCGTCGGCTACATGCACTTCTTGAAGCTGCACCACCTGGTGGACGACAAGATGCACGCCCGTTCGACCGGCCCGTACTCGCTCGTCACGCAGCAACCGCTGGGCGGCAAGGCGCAGTTCGGCGGCCAGCGTTTCGGTGAAATGGAAGTGTGGGCGCTGGAAGCTTACGGCGCCGCCTACGTCCTGCAGGAAATGCTGACCGTGAAGTCCGACGACGTGCAAGGCCGTACCAAGGTGTACGAAAGCATCGTCAAGGGCGAGCACTCGATCGAAGCCGGCATGCCGGAATCGTTCAACGTGCTGGTCAAGGAAATTCGTTCGCTGGGTCTCGACATCGAGCTCGAGCGTTCCTAAGTTGAAAAGGGAAAGAGTCTTATGAAATCGCTACTCGACCTGTTCAAGCAATTCACGCCCGATGAGCATTTCGATGCCATCAAGATCGGCATGGCTTCGCCCGAGAAGATCCGTTCGTGGTCTTTCGGCGAGGTGAAGAAGCCTGAGACGATCAACTACCGCACGTTCAAGCCCGAGCGCGACGGTCTGTTCTGCGCCAAGATCTTCGGCCCCATCAAGGACTACGAGTGCCTGTGCGGCAAGTACAAGCGCCTGAAGCACCGCGGCGTGATCTGCGAGAAGTGCGGCGTTGAAGTCACGCAGACCAAGGTGCGTCGCGAGCGCATGGGTCACATCGACCTGGCCGCGCCCTGCGCCCACATCTGGTTCCTGAAGTCGCTGCCGTCGCGTCTGGGCCTCGTGCTCGACATGACGCTGCGCGACATCGAACGCGTGCTGTACTTCGAAGCGTACGTGATCACCGACCCCGGCATGACCCCGCTGAAGAAGTTCGGCATCATGTCCGAGGACGACTACGACGCCAAGCGCAAGGAATACGGTGACGAGTTCATCGCCAAGATGGGCGCCGAAGGCATCAAGGACCTGCTCGAAGGCATCGAACTCGACAGCGAGATCGAACGCCTGCGCGGCGACCTGACCGGCTCCGAAGTCAAGGTCAAGAAGAACTCCAAGCGCCTGAAGGTGCTCGAGGCCTTCCGCAAGTCGGGCATCAAGCCCCAGTGGATGGTGCTCGAAGTGCTGCCCGTGCTGCCGCCGGACCTGCGTCCGCTGGTGCCGCTGGACGGCGGCCGCTTCGCGACCTCCGACCTGAACGACCTGTACCGTCGCGTCATCAACCGCAATTCGCGTCTGCGCCGCCTGCTGGAGCTGAAGGCTCCGGAAATCATCGCGCGCAACGAAAAGCGGATGCTGCAAGAGGCGGTCGACTCGCTGCTGGACAACGGCCGCCGTGGCAAGGCCATGACGGGCGCCAACAAGCGCGCGCTGAAGTCGCTGGCCGACATGATCAAGGGCAAGAGCGGTCGTTTCCGCCAGAACTTGCTGGGCAAGCGCGTAGACTACTCGGGCCGTTCGGTCATCGTGGTGGGCCCGACGCTCAAGCTGCACCAGTGCGGCCTGCCCAAGCTGATGGCGCTCGAGCTGTTCAAGCCCTTCATCTTCTCGCGCCTGGAAGCCATGGGCATCGCGACGACGATCAAGGCTGCCAAGAAGGAAGTCGAATCGGGCACGCCGGTGGTCTGGGACATCCTGGAAGAAGTGATCAAGGAACACCCGGTCATGCTGAACCGTGCGCCTACGCTGCACCGTTTGGGCATCCAGGCGTTCGAGCCGATCCTGATCGAAGGCAAGGCCATCCAGCTGCACCCGCTCGTTTGCGCGGCCTTCAACGCCGACTTCGACGGCGACCAGATGGCTGTCCACGTGCCGCTGTCGGTGGAAGCGCAGATGGAAGCCCGCACGCTGATGCTGGCCTCCAACAACGTGCTGTTCCCGGCTTCGGGCGAACCGTCGATCGTTCCTTCGCAGGACGTGGTGCTGGGCCTGTACTACACGACCCGCGACCGCATCAACGGCAAGGGCGAGGGCCTGATCTTCTCCGACATCGGTGAAGTGCAGCGCGCGCTGGACGCCAACGAAGTCGAGCTGACCGCCAAGGTCGCGGTGCGTATCACGGAGTACACCAAGGACAAGGAAACCGGCGTCTTCACGCCGTCGACCTCGCTCGTGGACACCACCGTGGGCCGTGCCCTGTTGTCCGAGATCCTGCCCAAGGGCCTGCCGTTCTCGAACATCAACAAGGCGCTGAAGAAGAAGGAAATCTCCAAGCTCATCAACGTCTCGTTCCGCAAGTGCGGCCTGAAAGAGACCGTCGTGTTCGCCGACAAGCTGCTGCAAAACGGCTTCCGCCTGGCGACCAAGGCTGGCATCTCGATCGCGATCGACGACATGCTGGTGCCCGCTGAGAAGCACGGCATCATCGAGCGCTCGGCCAAGGAAGTGAAGGAGATCGAACAGCAGTACGTCTCCGGTCTCGTGACCTCCGGCGAACGCTACAACAAGGTGGTGGACATCTGGGGCAAGGCCGGCGACGAAGTGTCGAAGGTCATGATGGCCAAGCTCTCGAAGCAGAAGGTCATCGACCGCCACGGCAAGGAAGTCGAGCAGGAGTCGTTCAACTCCATCTACATGATGGCCGACTCCGGCGCCCGCGGTTCCGCAGCGCAGATTCGCCAGGTGGCCGGTATGCGGGGCCTGATGGCCAAGCCGGACGGCTCGATCATCGAGACGCCCATTACCGCGAACTTCCGCGAAGGCCTGAACGTGTTGGAGTACTTCATCTCCACCCACGGTGCCCGTAAGGGTCTGGCCGACACGGCGCTGAAGACGGCGAACTCGGGTTACCTGACCCGTCGTCTGGTCGACGTGACGCAAGACTTGGTCGTGACCGAGCAGGACTGCGGCACGCACGGCGGCTACCTGATGCGCGCCATCGTCGAAGGCGGTGAAGTGATCGAGTCGCTGCGCGACCGAATCCTGGGCCGCTCGGCGGCGGACGACGTGCTGCACCCGGAAAACCGTTCGGTGCTGCTCAAGGCCGGCGAGATGTTCGACGAAGACAACATCGAAGCACTGGAAGCCCAGGGCGTCGACGAAGTCAAGGTCCGCACCGCGCTGACCTGCGAAACGCGTTTCGGCATCTGCGCGACCTGCTACGGCCGCGACCTGGGCCGCGGCGGCCTGATCAACATCGGCGAAGCCGTCGGTGTGATCGCTGCCCAGTCCATCGGCGAACCCGGCACGCAGCTGACGATGCGTACCTTCCACATCGGTGGTGCCGCTTCGCGCGCTGCCATCGCCTCGAGCGTGGAAGCCAAGTCGAACGGCTCGATCGGCTTCAACGCCACGATGCGCTACGTGACCAACAGCAAGGGCGAGCTGGTCGTGATTTCGCGTTCGGGCGAGATCGTCATCCATGACGAGCACGGCCGTGAGCGCGAGCGTCACAAGGTGCCGTACGGCGCCACGCTGACGGTCAAGGCCGACCAGCAGATCAAGGCCGGCCACGTGCTCGCCAACTGGGACCCGCTGACCCGCCCGATCATTACCGAGTTCGCCGGCAAGGCGCAGTTCGAGAACGTCGAGGAAGGCCTGACGGTCGCCAAGCAGGTGGACGAAGTGACCGGTCTGTCGACCCTGGTCGTGATCGACCCGAAGCGCCGCGGCGCTGCCAAGGTCGTGCGTCCGCAGGTCAAGCTGATCGACGCCCAAGGCCTGGAAGTGAAGATCCCCGGCACCGACCACTCGGTGACGATCGGCTTCCCGATCGGCGCCCTGGTGCAGATCCGCGACGGCCAGGACGTGGGCCCCGGCGAAGTGCTGGCACGCATCCCGGTCGAAGGTCAGAAGACCCGAGACATCACCGGCGGTCTGCCGCGCGTGGCCGAGCTGTTCGAAGCCCGTTCGCCGAAGGACAAGGGCATGTTGGCCGAAATGACCGGTACCGTGTCGTTCGGTAAAGAGACCAAGGGCAAGATCCGCCTGCAGATCACCGATCCCGAAGGCGGCGTCTACGAAGACCTCGTGCCGAAGGAAAAGAACATCCTGGTGCACGAAGGCCAGGTGGTGAACAAGGGCGAAAGCGTGGTCGACGGTCCGGCGGACCCGCAGGACATCCTGCGCCTGCTGGGTTCGGAAGAACTCGCGCGCTACATCGTGGACGAAGTGCAGGACGTGTACCGTTTGCAGGGTGTGAAGATCAACGACAAGCACATCGAGGTGATCGTTCGCCAGATGCTGCGCCGCGTCGTGGTCGACAACATCGGCGACACGAGCTACATCTCCGGCGAACAGGTCGAACGCAGCGAAATGCTCAACACCAACGACGCCCTGCGCGCCGAAGGCAAGATCCCCGCGACGTTCACCAACCTGCTGCTGGGTATCACGAAGGCGTCGCTGTCGACGGACTCGTTCATCTCGGCCGCTTCGTTCCAGGAAACGACGCGCGTGCTGACCGAAGCCGCGATCATGGGCAAGCGCGACGAGCTGCGCGGTCTGAAGGAAAACGTCATCGTCGGTCGCCTGATTCCCGCAGGCACCGGCATGGCGTACCACCAGGCCCGCAAGGTCAAGGACGCCATGGACGAGGCCGAGCGCCGCGCCATCGCCGAGTCGGAAGCTGCCGAACTGGCCGGCTCCGGCGACAGCGATGCTGCGACCAGCACGGTCGACGCCAACGAAGGCGCCGCGACCGAATAACTGGTTAGCATCACCGGCATGACCGGTTGCCCACGCCCTCCGACCGCTCCGGTCGGGGGGCGTTTTTCTTTGTGTTCGCAGGGTTCCGACCGATGACCAAGAGGTTCTGTTTCCGATGAGCGTCCTGCCCGATTCGCTGGCCGGCTGGCTCGTTGTCGCGCTGCTGCTGTTCTGGTTCGTGGGCGCCTACAACCGGCTGGTGCGTCTGCGCGCGGCCGTGCTCCAGGCCTACGCCGTGCTCGACGTGGCGCTGCGCAAGCAGCTCGATTTCGTCCAGGCCAGCATCACCGCCGCGCCCCGGCCCGAGTCGCCGCCCGAAGGCGCGCCCACCGTGGCCCCGCTGCAGGCCGCCACGACGCAGCTCGCGACCCTGCTCGGTGCGACGCGGGTGCGCCCGCTCGACCCGGGCAGCATGGCGGCATTGGCCACTGCGCTGCAGGTGCTCATCGCTGCATGGCGGCGCCAGTACCCGGGTGCGGTCACGGTGTTCGATGCGGACGGCACGCTGTCGCGGCCCGCGCCGCTGATGCCCGGCCTGGGCGGCGCGTCCGATCCGGCCGCGCCCATCGCCTGGCCCGAGCCCTCGGCGGCGGCGGAAATCGCGCGCGGCCAGTTCAACCAGGCCGTGGCGCAGTACAACGCGGGCATCGCCCAGTTCCCGGCGCTGCTGGTGGCCTGGATCGTGCGACTGCGGCCCGCGTCTCCCTTGCTCTGACCCGCCTCGACCTGACGACAGGCGGGTAACGCCTTCGTTTCCATTCCCACCGCGCGGCGTGCTGTCTTTCTCGCCCGTTACCATCGGCTCCAACTTGCCAGCAGATCTTTCCTCCGACCCCTCTTCGGGCAGCGCCTCCTCGGCGCCGCAACAACCGCCGCTCTGGCGCCAACTGCAACTGACCGCAGGGGCGCTGGCGTCGATTCGCGCCGGCACCTCGGGCACCGTCGCGTTCGAGGCCGTCGAGCCCGCGCTGCGCCCCGGCGTGCAGGCGCTCGGCTTCCAGGTGCTGCGCTGGCTCGGCCGCGCCGAGGCGCTGCGCCGCCACTTGGCCAAGCGCACGCCGCCGCCGCTGCCCGACGCCTTGCTGTGCACCGCGCTCGCGCTGGCCTGGCACAGCGACCACGCCCCTTACGAACCCTTCACGCTGGTCGACCAGGCCGTGGAAGCCGCCAAGCGCAACCCGGCGACGCGGGCGCAGGCCAGCTTCATCAACGCCTGCCTGCGCCGCTTCCTGCGCGAGCGCGACGAGCTCGTGGCCGCCACCGACACCGAACCGGTCGCGCAGTGGAACCACCCGCGCTGGTGGATCGAACGCCTCAAGCGCGACCACCCGCGCGACTGGCAGCGCGTGCTGTCGGCCGACAACGCCCAGGCGCCGATGACCTTGCGTGTCAACGCGCTGCAATCGACGCCGGCCGCCTACCTGCTGGAACTGGAAGCGGTGGGCCTCGCGGCCACGCGCGTCGGCGCCGACGGCCTGCAACTCGCGCGCGCCCGCCCAGTGCAGCAACTGCCCGGTTTCGCCGAGGGTGCCTGCTCGGTGCAGGACGCCGCCGCGCAACTCGCGGCCCCCTTGCTGCTCGACGGCCTGCTGCCGGCCACGCCCGGTGCCGCACCGCTGCGCGTGCTGGACGCCTGCGCTGCCCCCGGCGGCAAGACCGCGCACCTGATCGAACGGGCCGGCCCCGGCGTCGTCGAGGTGACCGCGCTGGAGGTCGACGCCGTGCGCAGCCGCCGCATCGACGAGACGCTCGCCCGCCTCGGCCTGAAGGCCAAGGTGGTGGTGGCCGATGCCGGCCGCCCCGCTGACTGGTGGGACGGCGCCCTGTTCGACGCCATCCTGCTGGACGCCCCGTGCACCGCTTCGGGCATCGTGCGGCGCCATCCCGATGTGCGTTGGCTGCGCCGCGAGAGTGACACGGCCCAGCTGGCGACCCAGCAGGCGATGCTGCTGGCCGCGCTGTGGCCGCTCGTACGGCCCGGCGGCCGGCTGCTTTATTGCACCTGTTCCGTGTTCCGCGAAGAAGGCTCGCAACAAATTGATGCGTTTCTTGTACGCAACACCGACGCCCGTTTGCTGCCGTCCCCGGGACACTTGCTACCCCAAAGTGGGGCGAATGCCCGTGGCGTCCCGGACAATCCCTCTGGTGACCACGACGGCTTCTTCTACGCCCTGCTTGAAAAACCCGCGCCGCACTGACGGCCGCCGGTCGATCCTGCTGGCCGGCCTGTGGCTGGCCTGGGCCCTGTGGATGGCCCTGTTCCCGGCCGCCGCCACCGCCCAGGGCAGGCCCGGCGGCGCCACCATCACCCAGATGCGCCTGGAGCAGGCCGACGACGGCGTCTACCTGAGTGCCGCCGTGCAGTTCGAACTGCCCACGCTGGTGGAAGACGTGCTCGACAAGGGCATCGCCATCTATTTCGTGGCCGAGGCCGAGGTCTTCCAGGAGCGCTGGTACTGGACCGACCGCAAGGTCGCCCAGGTGGCGCGCCACATGCGGCTGGCCTACCAGCCCCTCACGCGCCGCTGGCGGCTGAACGTGTCGCCGGTGCCGATCACCGGCGCCGCCGGCTTCGGCATCTCGCTGAACCAGAATTTCGACAGCCTCGGCGACGCGCTCGAGGCCATCAAGCGCATCGGCCGGCTGCGTCTGGGCGACGCCGCCGAGATCGGCGACGAGCCGCTGCACCAGGTCACCTTCCGTTTCCGGCTCGACACCTCGCAGCTGCCGCGTCCCTTCCAGATCGGCATGGTCGGGCAGGCCGAATGGAACATCGCCGCCGAGCGCACCGCCCGGCTGCCGTTGGAGAAGCAGCGGTGAGCAGCAAGCCGCGCAGCGGCGCCGCGGCCACGCCTGCCGCCCGCCGCTCGCGCGCGCTGCGCTGGGCCGTGGGCGTCGGCGCCGCGATGGTCACGGCCATCGGCCTGGTGCTGATGTTCCTGCTGGCCCAGGCCACCAACAACCGCGCGCTGTACGAGCGCTACTACGTGCGCCTGTTCGGCATCAACGTGGTGGTGGCCGTGCTGCTGGTGCTGGTGATCGGCTGGGTCGCGTTCCGGCTGCTGCGGCGGTTGCGCCAGGGCAAGTTCGGCAGCCGGCTGCTGATCAAGCTCGCGGCCATCTTCGCGCTCGTGGGGGTGGTGCCGGGGGCGCTGGTCTACGTGGTGTCCTATCAGTTCGTCGCGCGCTCGATCGAGAGCTGGTTCGACGTCAAGGTCGAGGGCGCGCTCGATGCCGGCCTGAACCTGGGCCGGGCCACGCTCGATTCGCTGTCCGACGACCTCGCCGCCAAGACCCGCACCGCCAGCGCCCAGCTGTCGCAGGTGCCCGACGCGAGCGCGGGGCTGCTGCTGGAGCGCATCCGCGACCAGCTCGAAGCCAGTGACGTGATCCTCTGGACCGGTTCGGGCCAGCTCGTGGCCAGCGCGGGCGCGTCGCGCTTCCAGCTCAACCCCGAGCGGCCGACGGCGCAGCAGTTCCGCCAGGTGCGGCCCGACCGCGCCGTCGCGCACGTCGAGGGCCTGGAAGAAACCGCCTTGCCCAGCGCCACGCCGTCGAGTGCCAGCGTGCGCGCGCTGGCCATGGTGCAGCGCCCGGGCTTCGATTTCGACACCGCGCCGCGCTACCTGCAGGTCACGCGGCCGCTGCCGCCGGCCGTGGTCGCCAACGCCCTGGCCGTGCAGGAAGCCAACCGCGAATACCAGGAGCGCGCGCTGGCGCGCGAGGGCCTGCGGCGCATGTACATCGGCACGCTCACGCTGAGCCTGTTCCTCGCCGTGTTCGGCGCGGTGCTGCTGGCCGTGCTGTTCGGCAACCAGCTCGCACGGCCGCTGCTCGTGCTGGCCGACGGCGTGCGCCAGGTGGCCGCCGGCGACCTGCGGCCCACTGCCGTGCTGCAGGGCAAGGACGAGCTGGGCGGCCTCACGCGCTCGTTCGCCGTCATGACCCAGCAGCTGGCCGACGCGCGCGGTGCGGTCGAGAAGACCATGGACCAGCTCGACGCCGCCCGCGGCAACCTGCAGACCATCCTCGACAACCTGACCTCGGGCGTGATCGTGCTCGACGCCAAGGGCACCGTGCTGTCCACCAACCCGGGCGCCACCCGCGTGCTGCGCGCGCCGCTCGCCGCCTATGAAGGCAAGGCGCTGGTCGATGTGCCGGGGCTGGCCGATTTCGGCGCCAAGGTGCAGCAGCAGTTCGACGAGTTCCTGGTCGAGCGCATGCAGCACGGCCTTGATCACTGGCAGCACGCCTTCGAGCTGCACGCCACCGGCAACGACCTGCCGCAGCAGGACGACGCCATCAACATCGTCGCGCGCGGCGCCGAGTTGCCGGGCGATGCGCGGCTGCTGGTGTTCGACGACATCTCCGAAATCGTCTCGGCCCAGCGCGCACAGGCCTGGGGCGAGGTGGCACGCCGCCTCGCGCACGAGATCAAGAACCCGCTCACGCCGATCCAGCTGTCGGCCGAGCGGCTCGAGATGAAGCTCTCGGGCAAGGTCGAGCCGCCCGAGCAGGCCATCCTGGTGAAGTCGGTCAAGACCATCGTCGACCAGGTCGATGCGATGAAGCGGCTGGTGAACGAATTCCGCGATTACGCCCGGCTGCCCGCGGCCGACCTCAAGCCGGTCGACCTCAATGCCCTGCTGGCCGATGTGCTGCAGCTGTACCACGCCGAGAACCTGCCGATCACGCTGCGCTCGGAGCTCGACGAGCGCTGCCCGCCCGTGCGCGGCGATGAGCAGCAGATCCGCCAGGTCGTGCACAACCTGTTGCAGAACGCGCAGGACGCCGCCGAGGCCGCCGCCAGCGGCACGGGCCGGGTGGGCGAGGTCGTCATCCGCACCCGGCTGGGCGATTCGGGCCAGCGCGTGCGCCTCACCGTGCAGGACAGCGGGCCCGGCTTTGCCGAAAACATTCTCAAGCGCGCCTTCGAGCCCTACGTCACCACGAAAACAAAAGGTACCGGTTTGGGCCTGGCCGTCGTCAAGAAGATCGCCGACGAACACGGCGCGCGCATCGAGCTTTCCAACCGTGTCGTCGACGGGGCTGTGGCAGGGGCGCAAGTCTCGCTATCATTCGCGCTGGCAGGCGAACCGCGGGCAGCGGTCGCTCACACCGAAGATTCGAAATCTTCGTCCGCCTGAGTACCGGCGAATCCAGCGCATAGGGGCTGGATCGGGAGCGGATCAATACACACCAGCGCATACAACAAGCAGCACTCATGGCAAACATTCTCGTGGTCGATGACGAGCTGGGCATCAGGGACCTGCTCTTCGAAATTCTCAATGACGAAGGCCACAACGTGGAGCTCGCGGAAAACGCCGCCGAAGCCCGCGCGGCCCGACAACGCGCCCGGCCCGATCTCGTGCTGCTCGACATCTGGATGCCGGACACCGACGGCGTCACCTTGCTCAAGGAGTGGTCCACCGCGGGCCTGCTGAGCATGCCGGTCATCATGATGAGCGGGCACGCCACCATCGACACCGCGGTCGATGCCACGCGCATCGGCGCCTTCGCGTTCCTCGAAAAACCCATCACGCTGCAGAAGCTGCTCAAGGCGGTGGAGCAGGGGCTGGCGCGCGAGAGCGCTCGCCGCACCGCCGCCGGCGTGGTGCCGCCGCCCACGGGCGCCCACCAGGCCGCCGCCATCACGACCACGGGCGACAGCCTGCTGATGGCGTCGCTGGCGGCCGTGCCGGTGGCCGACGCGGGTCCGCAGTCGACCCAGAGCTTCGACCTGGACCGCCCGCTGCGCGACGCACGCGACGGTTTCGAGAAGGCCTACTTCGAGTTCCATCTGGCGATGGAGAACGGTTCGATGACCCGCGTGGCCGAGAAAACGGGGCTCGAGCGCACCCACCTGTACAGAAAACTCAAACAATTGGGTGTGGATCTTTCCCGGGGCCGCAGAAGCGCTGTATAATTTGAGGCTGCACACAATGGCCCGGTAGCTCAGTTGGTAGAGCAGCGGATTGAAAATCCGCGTGTCGGTGGTTCGATTCCGCCCCAGGCCACCAAATTCAGTCAAAAAGCCCGACCTTCCGAGGTTGGGCTTTTTGCATTCTGGCGCCGTGTTTGGGGAATCTCGCTCCCGCTACCCGGCCCGATCCCCGTTGATGTCGTCATGCCCGCGGCGCCTGCGTTCGGCCCGCGTCTTCGCCAGTGTGGCCTGGCTCTGCTTGGCCGCCGCCTCGCAGCGCGCGTGCAGCGCGATCAACTCCTTGTCCGTGAGCCGCTCGATGCCGATGAAGTCGTCCTCCGCGTCGGAGGTGCGGATCAGTTCGTCGAGCTTGGTCTGCAGGGCGACGCTGTCGCGGTTCTGCGTGTTCTGGATCAGGAACACCATGAGGAAGGTGACGATGGTGGTGCCCGTGTTGATCACCAGCTGCCACGTTTCCGAAAAGCCGAAGAACGGCCCCGCGACTGCCCAGGCCACGACGACGACCACGCAGACCAGGAAGGCCGCCGGGCTGCCCGTCCAGCGTGCGACGGTGTTGGCGAAGGAATCAAAGAGTCGCTCCATGCGCGTGTCCTCCAGTCGGGGCGATGCTGCCGCGGCGGTGCGTGCGAGCGCGTCAGCCGAGGCCCGCCTCGCATGGCATCGCAATTCCCCTGAGGCTGTCGGCGTATAGCGGCGCGTGGCCGTGGCCTCGGACACGGCTTACACGCGTCGTCGGGTCGAGACGACAGGGCGCTTGCCGCACCGTGTCGACCATGAAGGCTCATTGCAGTCTTTCTTTCTCAACCCGGCCCTCGCTTTGGCGACCGGCCTTCAAGGAGCAACCACCCATGGCCAACGATACCCAGGTAACCACCGCGGACGCGGTGTCCAACGATCAGGTGATCGACGTTCTGAACGACCTTCTGGAGAACACGCGCGACGGCGAGTACGGCTTTCGCGCCTGCGCGAAGGAAGTCGACTCGGCGCAACTGAAGCCGGTGTTCGAAAGCCGCGCTTCGCAATGCGCCAGCGCGGCGTCCGAACTCGTCGCACTCATCCGCCAACTCGGCGGCAAACCCGACGACGGCGGCACGGTCAGCGGTGCCGTGCATCGCGGCTGGGTGCATGTGAAGGGCGCGGTCGGCGCGAACAGCGCGCTGTCGATGCTCGAGGAATGCGAGCGCGGCGAAGACGCGGCACTCGCGCGCTACCGCAAGGCCCTGAAGGCCGACCTGCCGGCCGAGGTGCGCATGCTGGTACAGCGCCAGGCCGACGGCGCGCAAGCCAACCATGACCAGATCAAGGGCCTGCGCGATCAATTCCGCAGCGCCAAGGGCTGACCGGCCGGCACCTCGGGATGCCTTTCACCATGACCGGTGACAGCCACGCGCCAGCCATGCCCAGTGCGCCGTCCGCGACGGAAGTTGCGGACGGCGTCGGCGAGCGCCTTCTCACTTTCAGCTACCTCGGCTGGTGGTTTTCGTGCGCCGCGCAGCGGGTGGACGATCAGACCTTCAGGCCCGTGGTCTTCTGCCGCGCCCATGGGGGCGGCGACGTCGAAGGCGCGGAGCAGCGCCTGCCGCCCGACACGGACAACGTCGCGTACGGCAGCGAGGCCGAGGCGCTGCGCCACGCCGAGCAGCAAGCCATTCGCTGGGCGCATGACCGCACGGGAGACGGCCAGGGCCGGTTCTGATCACGCAGCTCGGACGAGTGCGATCGTCGCGTCGTCCCGCGCGCCGTTGAAGTACTGCGCCAGCACGTCGCCGAACACGGGGGCTTCAGGCGCCACGATCTCGAACAGCGTCATGCAGGAGCGCAGCTTGAGGTCGTCCGGCGAGCCGAAGACCTGGTGCGCATCGGTGCCGGGCAGGGCGCGCACCAGCGCCGCGCAGTGGCGCAGTCGCTCACCGAGCACAGCGTGCTGCCAGTACGCCGTCGCTTCGGCGGTACCGTCGAGGCCGAAGAACTGCGCGGTCGCACTGCGGCCCAGCGCCTTCAGTTGAGGAAACACGAACCACATCCAGTGCGTGCGCTTGCGTCCCGCCGCGAGTTCCGCGCAGACCTGGGCGTACACGGGCTCTTGTGCCGCCACGAAGCGTTCGAGGTGCCAGTCGATGGTCATGTGTGTCAAGCGCCCGGTGTGGTTGCGGTCGCCCGATCATGCTGCAACCGCGGCGGCAACCGAGGGTCGAGCCAGTCCATGCGCCACGCCAGCAGCAGCACCGCGCCGACCACGCAGGTGACGGCCAGCGCGCCCGCGAGACCATGCCGCTGGCGGTACGGATCGGGCGCGATGCGCTGGGCGCCCGGCGGCACGCGCGCCGTCTGCGACAGCATGCCGCCCAGGCGCACGTTGACCTTCATGCGCCCGTTGATGGCCCATCCGCTCGCATCGAGGATCGGGCCCAAGCTGCGCTGGCGCAGCTTCAGCCACGCGATCAGCATGCTCGGTCCCGAGATCGCGATCACGATGCCGACGAGCGCCACCGGAATCCATTGCCCCAGGTCGACGAACTTGCCGAAGATGCCGACCAGCACCGCGCTGATGCTGCCCAGTGCCACGCCGATGGCGGCCACGGTGCCTACGTCGATGCGGCTGGCGGTGGGCAGGATCGGCCCTGGCTTGGCCGGCGTCTTCGTCGACGAGGCCGCTGCGTCGGTCGGTTGGTCGGCGGTGGCGACGCGTCCAGCGAGTGTCTGCAACGCGCTCTGCGAGCCGGCTTCGCTGGCTGCCGCGCGCTTTGCCACCTGCTCTTCGATCAACCGCACGAATTTCTTGTACGGCGCGAAGAAGGCCTGCGCCACGCTCGTGGGGTTCTCGATCAGCTTGGTGACGGTGGCGTCCCAGTCGCGGCCCTGGCGGTCGTAGAACACGCCGTTGCGCCCGGCGAAAAGGAAGTCGACGTCGCCGGCCGTGAAGGCGGCGACGATGCTCATCTTCTCTCCCTGGCGCGTGCAGTCGCAGTACGCGAGGCAGGTCTTCGCCAGGCCGGCCAGCGCGGCGTGCCGCGCGGTGTCCTGCACCTGCACCGTGAGCTCGCAGCTGCGCCCGTCGAGGTAGAGTGTGCCCGCCTGGAAGATCGCGCCCTCGCGCCGGTAGAACGCCTTGAACGACACGAAGTTGTGCAGCAGCACGCGCAGGTCGCGCTGCAGCCGCAGCAGCTTCTCGAGGTCGGTCAGCAGCCGGTTGTGGTGCTCGGCGGCCTCGTCTTCGGCAATGAGTGCGAGCAACGCGTCGCGTGTCGCGAGCAAGGCGTCGATGCGTTCGCGCGACAGGCCCGCGAGGGCGTTGGCAGGGCGCGCGGCGATCCATGCGTCGCAAGGCGCGAGCCGCTCGCGCAGCGCTTGCCACTGGGCTTCTTCGAGCGTGTCGCGTTCGCCGAGCAGCGGCGCCACCGCATCGCGCGCGAACGCGGCCATGGCCTCGGCCCAGGCGGGATTGAGGCTCGCACCGCTCAGTGGCAATGCGCGATGGGGCGTCACCGGCGCCAGCGGCAACTCGGCCACAGGCTGCACGTTCGCATCGAAGGTGTGTCCCGCGAGCGCGTCGTAGGCCTCGGGCGAGGGGTTGAGCGCCACCACCGCCTGCAGGTCGTAGGCGGCCACGCGGCAGCGCGCGAAGAAGTCGTCGACCTTGGCCGCGACCGCGCGCAGGGCCTCGGCCGCGGCCAGCGTGCGTGCGCCCAGCGGGAGCAGCGCCTCTGCGTCGCCCTGCGCATGCCAGTCGCGGACCGCTTGCGCTTCGGCCATGAAGGCCTCGGCACGTGCGCGATCGAGGCCGGGCGTCTGCTCGTGCCGGTCGGGCGTGCTGCCGTGGGTGCGCATCGCTTCCTCGATGGTGGCGCGCAGCGCGTCGTCGGTGCCGGCCGTGGCCGGCGTGACCACACCGTCGCCGTTGAAGCGCATCGCGGCCAGCCATTCGCCGCGGTCGGCGATGTCGGCGAGGGTCAGCGTGTGCGTGTCCTGCTTGCCGAGCAGGTCGAGGATGCGCCGGCCTTCCTTCGCGAGGTCGGCGCCCGGCGCGCGCGTGTCGTCGAGGTCATCCAGCGACAGCGTGCCGCCGCCCGCGAGCAGCACGTCGGCGCTGCGCAGCCGCTCGCAGGCCCACTGGCAGGCCGCGATGACCTCGGGCGGTCGCACGCGGCCGTCGCCGTCGGTGTCGATGAGGTCGAGCGTGCGCGCATCGAAGTCGATGCCGCGCGTGGGGCACGCGAGTGCGACCCACAGTTTCTGGTCGAGCTCGGCGATGCGTGCGATGTCCTCGCCGCTGCGGAACACCACCTGGTCCACGCCGCCCGCACGGATGAACTGCCAGCGGTGCGGCGTTGGGCCAGGCGAGTGGGTGCCGGGAAGGCCGGCGGGAACGGGGGCGGTGGCGGTCGTCAACGGGCTGGTGTCCTTGGGGTGGTTGTGCGGGGTCGGGAGTGTTTGAAAGAGAGGGCTGCCGTGCGTCATGCACGACGCAGCGCCTTCAATTCGTGGGCGTCAGCCTAGATCGGGCGACGCGGCGGTCATGAGGACAGACGGCGCGCGGCGTTGTCGGTCGACGCCGACATCGCGACCGATGACCGTGGCATCCCACCCATGGCTAGCAGGGTCAATGCCAGGGTATTGAGCGGATGCGCCGCGCCGACTTATCCTGCGGTCGCCATGACCGCTACACGCATCGATCTCGATCTGCCCGAAGGGTGGAGTTGCTGGTTCGAACTGCAGCAATCCGCCGAAGGCGCCTGTTCGGGCAAGGCGGAACTTCGCGAGGGCAACGAGCCGCGGTGCGTGCTGGTGATTGCGCAGCAGCCGACGCGCGAGGCCGTGATCGAACGGCTGAAGTTTCGCGCCGACTACTTCGTCGGGGAGTGGCGCATGCGGCAGCGCGAGGGCAGGACGCCGCGGCCCTGAGCTTGGGCGGTCTTGCGATCTTCTGCGCAGACCTCGGACCCGCAAGAAACAACACCCCCAAAAGAAAAGCGACCGTCCGAAGCGGTCGCTTTTTTCTCTCGATGCGCGAGGGTGCGTTCGCACCCCGGATCTCACATGCGATACGACGGCGCAGGCGACGAGACAGGCACCAGCTGGTAGCCCTGTCCGTAGACCGCGCGCAGCACGTACCCGTTTTCGCGCTGCAGCGACAGCTTGCGCCGCACGTTCGTGGCGCAGGCGTCGAGCGAGCGCGTGACGGGGCGTTCGGGCGGGAGCTTCCACACCGAACTCATGAGCCAGGAGCGCGTCAGCACGTTGCCGAGGTTGCGGAACAGCTCGAGTGCGAAGGAGAACTGCCGCGGCTGGAGCGCGATCTCGCGGTCGCGGTGCAGCACGGTGTTGTTGCCGTCGACGAAGCGGTACTCGCCCCAGGTCCAGCGGTCCGTGGAGGGGGCCTGGCGCGTGGCGGCGCTCGTGTCCTGCTCCGTGTAGAGCGTGTGCATGTGTTGCACCAGCGCTTCGTTCGAGATGCGGCGCAGGTCGAAATTGGTGCCGCTGCCCAGCAGGGGCATGTCGTCGAAATAGGAGGGCAGCGCGACCACGTCGGGCTCGCCCTGTGCGGTGATGGGCAGCGCGGGCATGCCCAGCACCCAGCACCCAGCACACGGTGAGCAGGCTTTCGCTGCCCATGGCATCGGGCGCAGCCAGCAGCAGGTCGAAGCGGCTGCCGCGGCTCAAGGTGGACAGCAACTCTCCGATGGTGCTGAACATCACGGGCCGGTGACCCATGGTGCGCAGGCGCTCCTGGAGCAAGGTGCTGCGCGAGCTGCTGTTGTCCAGCAGGGCCAGGGACAGTTTTCCCTCGAGGGTCATGGGATGGGTCGATTCCAAAAGACGGCGGTAACTCACAGCGGAATCAGCCAGCGACCTTGAACCTGCTTGCAAGGCGCCGAAGCTGCCTCCGCGGTGCGCGAAGAATCTTGATTCTGGTCAGGGGGGGGGCTTTTCTTGATCCGATCCTGCCGCTGGGTGATCCTTCCTTGCCCGCTTCTTGGTACGGAGCGAGCCTCTCCATGGGCTCTTACTTGTATTCGATGCTGAACGTGGCGGTGCCGTCGGCCCGACCCGGCGTCACCTGGTTGCCGGTCTGGAAGTAGCGCGCGGTGTAGTTCAGCACGTAGTCGCCGTTCATCGAGGTGCCGACCAGCGCTTCTTCCCCGAACTTCACGGGCACGTTCTTCGCGTCGATCACCTGGATGCCCACGCCGGTCGCCAGGTTCGGCGTGCCTCGCGTGGGTCGCAGCACGCCGGGTTCGTTCGACGGATCTTGTGGCGCGTCCATGCGCAGGTACACCGTGTTCTGCGCGTTCTGCCCCGCCTTGCAGTTGAGCTTGATGCTGAACTTGCGTTCGGCCGTGGTGCTGCCGCGGCCCTTGAAGCCGTCTTTGGGCACCTTGCCGAATTGCACCAGGAGGTTGCGCGAGCCCAGGTCGACCGAACACGAGGGCGTGATGATGGTGATGCCTTCGCCCAGCAGGTTCGTCGTGAGAACCGACTGCGTGTCGGCGACGCTGTAGTACTGGGTGTAGGTGCCCTGCGCGAGCGGGCCGTTGCCGGTGACGGGCGCGGTCTTGAACAGTTCCACCTGAAAGCGGGACGCCGCGTTGAAATCGCCGAAGTCGTCGGTGGTCGAGCGCTCGTGCGGGTAGTAGGAGACCGAGCTTTGGTCGAAGTAGCGCGACAGGCGGATGCCCACCCCGGGGACGCTGGTGGTGAACACGTGGTCGTAGCCCGGCACGGGGGTGCCCTGCAGCATCACGCCTTTCACGACGCCGCCTTTCTTGCAGGTCCATGGCTTGTCGGTCGTGCCGGAAAGGGGCAGGGGAAAGAACTGCTGCTTGAACACCGTGCCCACGGTGGCGTCGTTGGGAATGACGACGCGGCCGATGTTCATGTTGACGATTTTTTCCACGTAGCCCTTGGTCACGTAGCACTCGGCCAGCACTGGCGAGGCGCACAGCAGCAGGCCCAGGGCCGAGGCGGCCGTGCAGGCATTCAACAGGGGGCGTCTGCTCATTTCATTCCCTTCGGTGGCGCGCTGTCTGTCGCCTGGCATTGCGCGGTCAGTTCGCGGATGGGCGGGGGGCTGGGATCGACCGGCAGGCGGTAGGGCACCTCGCACTGGTCTGCCGCGTCCTGGCCCCAGCGCACCGTGAGCCGGCCGCTGTCGCCCGCGCCCGTGACGAAGGCCTGGCCGTCCGGTCCGACAACGCCGACTTCCTGGCCGCTCTCGTTCTCGATCCGCGCGCCCAGCGGCAGTGCGCGTCCCTTGCCATTGGTCAGCGTGATCAGCAGCCGGTAGCCCACCGAGGTCTCGAACCGCGCGGCCACCACCGCGCCGCGCGTGGGCACCACGTCCATGGCGGCGTTCTTGACTTCCACGGTGTCACCCAGGTCGCCGGTGCGAAGCGCGACGCGGTTGAGCCGGTACGGGCTGAGGTTCGGAATGACGGCGTCGCCCGCCCGGTCGGTGCTCACGCCCGGACGCGACTCGAGGCCGACGCCCTGCGCCTTCGGTGCTTGCACCAAGGCCACGGTCTCGCCCAGCGGTTGCGACGGCGTCACGCCGCCGGCATGCGCCAGCAGGCCACCGGCCACGCCGACCGTGGTCTGGCCGTAGCCCGGGCCGCGCGAATGCCCGAGATCGAAGCGGCCCACGGGCGAGAGGTAGCTGGCGCTTGCGCTGCCGCTGCTGTCGCCGCCCTGGTTGGCATGCGCCGCGGTCAGGTTGTAGGTCAGGCGACTGTCGTCCAGCGCCGCGCCGTAGACGCTCGCCTGCTGCACCAGTCGCCCGCCGATCTCCCGGGTGGCGGCGTACTGCGCATGGGCGCGCGTGTCGCCCAGGGGAATGGTCAGCGTGAACATGATCTGCCGGTTCGGCGCGCGGTTCAGGTTGGTGCTGTGGTTGTAGAAGAGGCTGTAGCCGAACTGCCTGTAGCTGCCCGAGTAGCCGATTTGCACCAGCCGGTCCTGGGCGGAGGTGCCCCAGTAGCTCTGCTGGCGCGCCGAGGCGTACACCGATCCCCACTC
This sequence comes from Variovorax sp. FW305-3-2-15-B-LB1, assembly GCF_058787635.1. Classification (NCBI taxonomy): domain Bacteria; kingdom Pseudomonadati; phylum Pseudomonadota; class Betaproteobacteria; order Burkholderiales; family Comamonadaceae; genus Variovorax; species Variovorax sp. FW305-3-2-15-B-LB1. The sequence continues at coordinate 37,830 of NZ_JBYSZY010000050.1, forward strand.
GCCGAGCTGCTGCGACAGCTCGAAGCGCAGCTCGTTGCGACGGCTGTGGAACGACTCCTGCGGTTGCAGGTCCTGCATCTGCACCGCCTCCTGGAAGGTGCGGTAGCCGCTCGTGGAGTAGCGGTAGCCTGCCACGCGAAAGCTGGTGCCGGCGTCCAGGAAGGATTTCGAATACAGGAAGCGCAGCGACTGCCCGTTGTAGACGGACGCGCCGTTCAGGGGCGTGCGATCGGTGGTCCGCGCGTGCGTCAGGTCGACCGAGACGGCGCCGAAATCGCGCAGGTTCTTGCCAACCCCGACGAGCAGCGACTGGTACATGTTCGCCCCCAGCAGCCCGCCGTACAGCGAGAGCTCGTTGCCCAGCCCGCGCGCCAGCGTGGCCTGCAGGAAGGCCGGTCGTGCCGCTGCAGGCGTGGTCGGCGCGGTCTCCACGCCTTCGCCATTGCGGTACCTGCCGACGGCGGCCGAGAAGCGCCACGTGCCTTCGCGCAGCAGCGTGGGCACGGCCGAGAAGGCCTGCGTGTAGAGCGTCTGCCGGCCGTCGGCCTCGGCGATGCTCACTTCGAGGTCGCCGCTCGACGAGGTGGGGTAGAGGTCGTCGATGACGAACGGGCCGGGCGCGACGTAGGTGCTGTAGATGATGTAGCCGTTCTGGCGCACCGTGACCCGCGCGTTGGTCTGGGCGACGCCGCGGATGGTGGGGGCGTAGCCCTGCTGACTGTCGGGCAGCATCGCGTCGTCGGAGGCCAGCTGCACGCCCCGGAATGGCAGGCTGTCGAAGAAGTTGCCGGGCGTGTTGCCGTCGCCGATGCGCAGGTAGGCGTTGATCGATGCCAGGTCGCGTTGCGCATACGTGCTCACGCTTTGCCAGCGGCTGTGGCCGTCGAGGCCGCGGTTGTAGGTCGAGAAATGGCGAAAGCGCCAGTCGCCGACATTGAAGCCCGCGCGCAGTCCGGCGAAGAGCGTGTTGCGCTGCGGCTTGCGCGCGCTGTCGGTGAACGGATTGCCGTCGAAGATGTTCTGTGGCGCCGTCGGCATCGGCGCGGTGTCGCGCGTGCTGTTGCCGCTGTAGCGCGCGAAGTTCAGCTGGTAGTCCAGCATCCCGGCGGTGACGCCGCGGTCCCACTTTTCGGGGCCGACGGCCCCGCGTGCCGACCGCTTCAAGGCCGCTTGCGGGATGCTGAGCGTCAGGCGCTGCTTGCTGCCGTCGTAGGTGACGGCGGATTCGGGAATGGCGGAGGCCAGGTCGACGCAGGCGTCGTCGGGGAGGCTCGCCAGGCCGGGAAACACCGGCACGTTGAGGCCCCACGTGTCGAACATGCCGCGTGTGAGGCAGGGCGTGGCGTCGAGCTGGCCTTCCACCGCAGTGAAGCGGATGTCGGTCTGGCCGGTGCTGCGCTCGTTGAGCGAGACATCGACGAGGTACGTCCCGGGCAGCACGCGGTTGCCCGTGGAGAACAGGGACAGGTCTGCGTGCGGCTGGTCGCCGCCGATGCTGAGAAATTCCGCATTGAAGTCGGCACCGCCCGATGGCGGCCGTGGCGCGGGTTGCTGCGCGAGGGCGGGCACGCTCAGCATGCCGAGCGCACCCAGCATGGCGGCATGAAGTGCCGATCGGGCGGGTGCGCGAAAGACGCAGGAGTGACGCATGGCGATTCGTCCCGAACGCGGGGTCATCACTGCTTGCTGCCGTCCGCCGGGGCGGTGGGCGGCGGCAGCGGCTCGGCCTTCACCGCCACGGGCGTGGCGCCCTGGGGAACGCGAACCTGCTCCCCGGGCGTCTCGCCGCCGTAGTCGTTGAGCGTGGTGAAGCTCACCCGGATCGCTTCGGGCGTCTTCACGGCGGTCAGCGGGTAGCTGGCTTCGCCGAAGGGCGGCACCATGTCCCCCTGCGCGTTGGCGGCGCTTCTGGCGATGGCGGTCGGCACGCAGGCCAGGGCCAACACGCCGGCCGCCGCAACGCAGCCTGCGGAGGTGCGCTTCAACGAAGACTTCCTGCGGCTGGGCAACGGCGTGCCGCTGGACCTGAGCCGCTACAACAAGGGCAACCCCGCTGAGGCGGGGCGCTATCGCGCCGACCTCTACGTCAACCAGGTCTGGCTCGGGCGCAGCACCGTCACGCTGAAAGCCGTGGGCGCGCGCAGCGGCGATGTTGCGACCTGCTTCGACCGCGATCTGCTCGAGCGTGTGGGCATCGACCTGCAACGGCTGTCGCCCGAGGCTGTGGCCCTGTTGCCAGGCTCCGCGCCTTCGCCACGTGACTGCGTGGCACTGGCACAACTGGTGCCCGACGCGACCGCGTTCTTCGACAACGGCGAACAGCGGCTCGACATCGGCGTGCCGCAGGCGGCGCTTCGGCGCCAGGCGCGCGGCCATGTGGACCCGAGCCAATGGGACGACGGCGTGCCCGCCGCCTTGCTGCAGTACGACGCCAACTACTACCGCTCGAAGACCGCAGGACGCTCGGACAGCCAGGGCTATGTCGGCCTGGTGGCGGGCGGCAACATCGGCCCCTGGCGGTTGCGGCACCACGGGAGCCTCACGACCGGCTCGGCGCGCGGCACCCACTACCAGGGCACGCAAACCTACGTGCAGCGCGCCATCGAGCCCTGGGGCAGTCAGCTGGTGGTGGGCGATGCCTTCACCGAGGGCGCGCTGTTCGACAGCTTCGGTTTTCGCGGCGTGCAACTGGCCACCGACGACCGCATGGTGCCGGAGTCTCAGCGCGGCTATGCGCCGCGCATCACGGGCATCGCCCGGGGCAATGCGGTGGTGCGCGTGAGGCAGAACGGCAACCTGCTGCGCGAGACCACGGTGGCGGCCGGCGCTTTCGTGATCGACGACCTGTATCCCACGGGCTACGGCGGCGACCTCGACGTCGAAGTCACCGAAGCCGACGGCAGCGTGCAGGTGTCGAAGGTGCCTTACGCCGCCGCGGTGAACGCGCTGCGCCCCGGCATCACGCGTTACCGCGTGACGGCGGGCCAATTGCGCGATTCACAGCTGCACAGCCGGCGCGCGTTGTTCCAGGGTACGGTGCAGCATGGCTTCACGAACATGCTCACGGGCTACGGGGGCGTGCTGCTTGCACGCGGCTATCGCGCCCTGGTGGGTGGGGCTGCGCTCAACACCAGCTGGGGCGCCTTCGGCGTCGACCTGACCGGCACCGCGGCCAGCCTGTCCGGGCAGGAGCGCCGAAGCGGCCACAGCGTGCGGCTGGCCTACACCAAGATCCTGGCGCCCACCGACACCCACGTCACGCTTGCGGCCTACCGCTATTCGAGCAAGGGCTACCTGGGCCTGCGCGAAGCCGTGGCGCTGGGCGAGGCCCCGGGGCCCTCGCGCGGCGACGGCAGCGGCCTGCCGGGCGGCCACCTGCGCGGCCGCCTGCAGCTCATGCTCAACCAGAACCTGCCGGGCGACATGGGGTCCTTCTACCTGAGCGGCTCGACCCAGGACTACTGGAACCGCGAGGGCCGGGACACGCAGTTCCAGGCCGGCTACAGCAAGAGCTTCGGCCGCGTGAACCTCGGGCTCTCGGCCGCCCGGCAGTTCGACCCCTTGCGCAAGCGCTGGAACAACACGGTCATGCTGACCTTCGGCATTCCGCTGGACGCCGGGTCGCGTGAGGTCTACACCACGTCGAGCGTGCAGCGCGATTCCAGCGGCGCGATCGACATGCGCACCTCCGCAGGCGGCGTGTTCGGCGAAGACAACGCGTGGAGCTACAGCCTCAACGCGAGCCACAGCAGCGGGGGCGACGGGGTGTCGACGTCGTCACGCACCGGCGGCGGCGCCACGGTGGCCCATGTCTCGCCCGTCGCCACCTGGCGCGGCAGCGCGTCGGCCGGCGAAGGCTATTCGCAGCTGGGCATGGGCGTGTCGGGCGGTGTGGTGGCCCACGGCGGTGGCGTGGTGTTCGCGCCTGCGATGGGCGAAACACTCGCCATCGTCGAGGCGACGGGCGCGAACGGTGCGCGCGTCGCCAATGCAAGCGGGTTGCGTGTCGGGCTAGGAGGGCAGGCCGTGGTGTCGAACCTCGCGCCCTTTGCGAGCAACGAAGTCGAGCTCGATCCCAAGGGCCTGCCGATGAGCGTGGAGCTGAAGTCGAGCACGCAGCGCGTCGCACCCACGGCGGGCGCCGTGGTCAAGCTGAAGTTCGAGACCTCGGGCGGCGGGCGCTCGGTGCTCGTGCGCGTCACCCTGGCCGACGGCACGCCGGTGCCGTTCGGTGCGCGGGTGACGGACGCGGCGGGGCAGGAGGTCGGCACGGTGGCGCAGGACGGGCGGCTCTTGCTGCGCAGCGTGATCGCCGACGCCGCGCAGTACGAACTGGCGTGGGGCGAGGAGAAGGGGCAGCGCTGCAGCTTGCCGCTTCTGTCGGGCGCGGCGCCGACCGATGCCCCTGCGTCGCCGTGGCAGGTGGTGGACGCTCAGTGCACCCAGTGAGGGGCGAGCCTGCCTCAAGACAACGGACAAACAAGGACACGCGATGAACTGCAAGGGATGGCTATCGAGATCGGGCAGTCGCATCATGCGCGCGGCACTGGTGTGTCTCGCCATGTGCTTGCTGGGGGTGCCTTCGATGACCCTTGCGCAAACGAAATGTGCTCCGATGGCCAATCAGATACTTGCTGTGCCAGCCACGATCGCTGTGCCTCGTGACCTGCCGGTTGGCGGGATTCTGATGGATTGGCGAGGCCTGCCTTCAGCGACGACTTCCATGTATGAGTGCACCGGGAATGCCGTTTTCGGCGCAGCAATCAGGGTCGCAGGACTGTCCAAGTCAGGCATTCAGACCAGTTACTCGGGGACAGCGGTCAGTGTCTTCGAAACCAATGTTCCAGGGGTCGGCGTCGCATTTGCCATCGGCCTTTCGGTACAAGGGCTTGCTTGCATGAGTGGTGTACTGGATCCCGGTGGATTGCCTTCGGCAGGCGTTGCAGGAACGGTCCAGTCGGCGCCTGAATACGGCGTCTGGTTCCAGTGCGGGCTGGCGTCGTCGACCAAGACCACGCTGGGGATTGGCCTGCGCATGCAGTATGTGAAAACCGGCCCGATCAGCGGTGGCACCGTCACTCCCTCCGCGTCGATGCTGGAATCGAGGTACAGCATCAATGGCGTTCTCAGCAAGGGAGCATGGGGAGTGACCGTGGGACCCACTGTCATCCAAGGCCCTCCGACCTGCACTGTGCAGGATGTGGCCGTTGCCCTGGGATCACACAAGAGCTCGGCCTTCAGCAGGATTGGAGCCACGGGGCCCGCGAAGGCGTTCGCGATCACGGTCACGTGCCCTTCGGGCATGCTGGTCACCGTCGGCGGCATCTCACGGCCGCTGAACATCGGATATCAATTTGCCGCGCCCGCTGGTGTGTTGGTGCCATCCAACGGTGTGATCGCGTTGTCTCCGGGGGCGACCGCCTCGGGGATCGGCGTGCAACTGAAGGACGCCGTGTCCGCAGTCCTGCAGTTCGGAAAGAACTATCCTCTGACGGGCTACAACGTTAATTCGGGTAGCACCCATTCCGTCAAGCTGCAGGCCGCCTACTACCAGACCGGAGCAGTGGTCGGGCCCGGTACTGCCAATGCCGTGATGACATTCACGTTGAACTACCAGTAGCACGCCCTTAACGCGCCCCTTGCGCATCCGGTCCGCACGCCCTCGGCACAACCCGCCATCTTGCACGCAGACAGCGCCGTCAGGTGGAGTGAATGCACTGAGAAACGCGTCACATCGCACGCTTAACATGGCTCCTTCGCCTTGCCCAAGGCGCTCTTGAACGTGCCGCTTCGGCGGCAGATGGCAAGGAGGGAGCACCCATGGAACGACGCACGGTTTCTCTTCGTCGGCTGGCCGCGATGGTTGGCATTTCCTGGCTGGGCGGGCTGGCGCTTGGCAGCCATGCCGGGGACGGCACCATTCATTTCACCGGCGCCATCGTCGCCGCGCCCTACCAGGTGGCCCTGGTGCAACCCCAGCAACATCAACGACAACAGCCGCAGCGGATGAAGGCGACATCGACGGGCGAACGCCAGGCCGAGCTGGCCTTTTCCCGTGAAACCGTGGACCGGCCCAGCGCGCGAATGAAGGTCGAGATGGCGCGCACGCAGGCGGTGTCGGCTCGCTTCGTGGACAGCCGGGGGCGCACGCAGGCCATCGATCCCGCGCAGTGGCATGCGATCGGTCAGCAGGGCGGCACGCTGTCACTGCTTGCGTTGGCGCAGCCGCAAGCGGGCGGCCCATCGGCCGCACTGGTGACGCTCGCCTACGACTGACGCTGCGATATCGCGACGCTGGCGTGAACCGTGTCGGTGGCGGCCATCGCACCGACGCCGACGCCCGCCATGTCGAGCCGCGAGATCGGCAGCGTCTGGCTCTGGCTGTGGCGCATGGCCATCCGCAGGCGGAACTCCTTGGGCGTCATGCCCTTGATCTCCAGGAAGCGCCGGTTGAAGTTGGCGATGTTGTTGTACCCGGCGGCGTAGCAGATGCTCGAGATCTGCTGGTCGCTTTCCATCAGCAGCTGGCACGCCTTGCCGACGCGCAGCCGGTTCACGAAATCGGTGAACGGCACGCCCGTGGCCTGGCTGAACAGCCGCGAAAAACTGCCCTGGCTCAGGCCTGTCTGCGCGCAGACCTCCGAGAGTGACAGCGGCTGGTCGAGGTGCTGCCGGATGTACGCGACGGCCTTGCCGATGCCAGCGACCGTCTCCGCGTTGCCCTTGACCGGCAGCCAGCCCGACGAGAGCACGCGATGCTGCCTGCAGCGCGTGAGCAGGCTGAGCAAGCCGAGAAACTCGGAGAACCGTTCGGGCCCTTCGCTGCGCTGCAGGCGCTCGAGGTGTTCGCGCACGTCGTCGCTGATGCCGAAGAACTCGACCCCGTAGCGGGCCATTTCGAGCAGCGGGGCCGCCTCCTGCAGTTCGGCGAACACCTGCATGCCCTGGCGCAGCGGCGCGTCCGGAAACTGCAAGGCGAGGCTGCGAAGTTCCACGCCTTCGGACGGCAGGTTGAGCGACACCCAGTTGTGCGGCAAGCGCGGCCCGGTGAGCACCAGGTGGCCGGGCTCGAAGCGTCCGACGTGGTCGCCGACGAAGGCCCAGCCTCCCGTGTCGGCGATCAGGTGCAGCTCGTACGCGTCGTGGCAGTGCCAGCGCTCCTGCGGTGACGGGCTGCCGTGCTGCAGGCTGTGCAGGAAGCCACGCTGGCCCGAAGGCACCGGCCCGGTCTGCGGATGGTGCATGAAGCTGTGCTCGATCTCCGGGGCGGGGTTGCGGCGTACGCCCTGGGGCTTGATGGCGCTCCTCATCGCGGATGCGGCGCGGCGGCGCCCCGTGCGGTTTTCCTGCGTGTCCCTCGTCCTGGCATCGAGCACTCCCCTTTGTGTGTGTCTTGTGGCGGTTGCCGGGCCGTCCGGATTCGCGGCAGGCGAACGGGCGGCGCTCAAGACCTATTGGGGCGTAGCTCTGTAAATAAAAAGTAAACAATTCAAAAGCGCAAAGAAACACGCGCAATGCAAACAAGTGTTCTGCGCATGCGGACGCCCGCGGCCCGGGGGCGCCCGCTCAGGTAACTCGGTCAGGCCGCGTGGGCCGTGGTCGCTGGTGCGTCTGTGCGGTGGTGGGCCAGGGCCTGCGCAATGGCCCGCACCAGGTCGGCCGTGAGGAAGGGCTTGCGCAGGATCCGCGTGCGCGGCGGCACCGCGTAGCGGTGCGCGAGCAGGTCGGAGGGCAGGCCCGAGATCAACACCACGGCAGTGCGTGGGTAGAGGCGCTGCACGTCGCGCATCAGCTGCAGGCCGTCGCCGCCGGGCCCCAGGCTGACGTCCGACAGCACCAGGTCGAAGGCCTGGCGTTCGAGCGCGGCGGTGGCGTGGGGGGGGGGCCCCCCCCCC
>NZ_JBYSZY010000050.1:45734-48102 GCF_058787635.1 Variovorax sp. FW305-3-2-15-B-LB1
GGGGGCGTCGGTGGCCGACGCCACCGCCTGCACGCGCGCGCCGTGCTCCTTGAAAAATTCGAAGGTGGCGTCGCGCACGTCGATGTCGTCGTCCACCAGCAGCACCCGCAAGGCCTCGAGCGACAGCGCGGGCGGCGGCGGTGCGCAGGCTGGCGCCGCCGACGGCGCGGCCTCGGGCAGCACCAGCGTGAACGCGGTGCCCTCGCCGACGGTGCTGCGCACACGCAGGTCGCCGCCCGACTGCTTGACGAAGCCGTAGACGATGCTCAGGCCCAATCCGCTGCCTTCGTTCTCCTTGGTCGAGAAGAAGGGCTCGAAGATGTGCTCCAGCACGTGCGGCGGCATGCCGTGGCCCGTGTCGCTGATGCGGATCTCGACCACCGGGCCGGGGCTGCCCTGCGCGCCATTCACGCCATGCGCCGCCGTGCCGGCCGCCGCCGCATGCCACGCGCTGTGCAGGGTGAGCACGCCGCCGCGCGGCATGGCCGCGCCCCCGTTCAGCGCCAGGTTGAGGATCGCGTTCTCGAGCTGCCCGCCGTCGGCCAGCACGCACGCCCCGTCGGCCTGCAGGTCGAGCTCGACGCGGATGCCCTGGCCGAGCGAGTACTCGATGAGATCCTGCAACCCGGCCAGCATCTGGTCGACATCGATCACTTCGGCGCGCAGCGTCTGCCGGCGGGCAAAGGCCAGCAGGCGCGTCGTGAGCACGGCGCCGCGCTCCGAGGCCCGGAACGCCCGGTCCACGATCCGGCGCATGTCGGGCGACAGGTCGTCGCGCGACTGCAGCAGCTGCAGGTTGCTGAAGATCGCCGCCAGCAGGTTGTTGAAGTCGTGCGCGACGCCGCCCGTGAGCTGGCCCAGCACTTCCATCTTCTGCGCCTGCCGCACCTGCCGCTCGAGCGCGCGGCTCTCGCTCTGGTCGCTGTACAGCGTGACGAAGCCGCCCGCCGGCATGGGGTGGTTGCGCACGGCCAGCACCTGGCCGTTGTCGAGCAGGTAGTCGTCCCGCCGCCGCTGCGCATCGGGCGGCCCCAGCAGGTCGACGGCGGGGCGGCCGTCGGCCAGCGCCGGCAGCGCCGCGCGCAGCGTGTCGAGCGTCGCGCCGGTATGGATCGCCTGCGCGGGCAGGCGCAGCAGCGCGGCGAAGCGCGGGTTCCAGGCCACCAGGCGGCCTTCGGCGTCGAATGCACCCAGGCCGTCGTCGATGCTGTCGAGCACCGTGCGCAACAGGCGCCGCTGCTCCGAAATGTCCGCGCCCATCCGACGCATCGACAGCGTGTTGTCGCGGAACACGTTGAAGGCGCGGATGAGTGCACCGACCTCGTCGTCGCGCCGCGAGACATCGGGCGGCGCGCTGGCGTTGCCGTGCGACAGCTCGGTGATGGCGGAGGTGACCCGCGTGAGGTCGCGCAGCGATTCGCGCAGGCTCCAGTACCCGAGCACCAGCGCGGCGGCCGCGACCAGCAGCGCGAGCGTGACCGCGATCAGCCCCGAGCGCACGATCAGGCCCACCGAATGTTCGCGCGAGGACACCTCGGCGCTGAGCGCCGCCACATGGCGGTCGACCGAGCGCGTGAGCTCTTCCGAGAGCACGCGCGTGGAGGTCAGCAGCAGGGTCTTGCGATCGCGCAGCGCGAGGTGCTGCCTGCGCAGCGCGAAGATGCTGTCGGCCTGTGCGGCGATCTGGGCGCGGATCGCCGCATCGATGCGCAAGGCGTTGGCTGAGCCGGCGTAGGCGAGATAGACCCGCTCGGCCTCGTCCAGGTCGAGCGTGTTGTGGGCGTACAAGGCAACCCGCAGCAGATGCAGCGTGTGGTCTGCAACGAACCTGGAACGCTCGGGCAGATCGGCGATGCGGTGCTCCATCTGGCTCAGCGCGTGAATGCGCCCGCGGCCTTCTTCCCGCAGCGCGAGGTCCAGGCGCTTGAACTCGATCAGATCGTCCAGCACCACCTGCATGGCGCTCAGCACCTTCGGCACACCGGTGGCTGCGCCGCTCGCCGGCGGCAGTTGCGCCGCGAGCACGCGCACCTCCTCCTGTCGCTTCAGCAGATCGGCCTTTTCCTGGTTGAGCCGCGCCGATATCGACATTTCCGCCACGTACGGCGCTGCCGCCGCCAGGTGCGTGACGCGCTCCGACAGCGCGAGCGACTTCGCCACCGACGGCAGGATGCGCTCGTCGAAGCCCTGGATCGCGGCCTTGGCGTTGAACAGCGCCACCATCGCCACGGCGGCCAGCACCAGCGTGGTGATGGCCAGTACGGCGAACGCGGAGAGCCATCGCCCGCGCAGGCTGCACGAGCGCTTGCGCCCGCGCGCAGGCGCGTTCGCGTTCGAGGAGATGCGGGGGCCTTGCATGGGGCGGGCG
>NZ_JBYSZY010000051.1:0-47208 GCF_058787635.1 Variovorax sp. FW305-3-2-15-B-LB1
GCATCGACCGGCGCGGGCGCAACCGTCACCAACACCGGCACCATCGCCGGTGGGGCGGGCGGCGCTGGCGGGGCCAACAGCAACGGCGGCCCGGGCGGTGCCAACGGCGTGGGCGGCGTCGGGGTGACGGGCGCGAACCTCGCGTTGACCAACGGCGGAACCATCTCGGGCGGCCTGGGCGGCGACGGCGTCACGCGCGCTGCGGCGGTCGCATTCACGGGCGGCACCAACAGCCTCACGCTGAACACCGGCTCGTCGATGACGGGCGCGATTTCCATCGGCGCGGGCGCCACCGCCAGCGTCATCGCGGGCGCCGGCGGCCTCACCGTCAGCAACGCCTTGCTGCTGGGCGGCACGGGCACCATCGACACCAACGGGAACGCCCTGACGTGGACCGGCGCGATCTCCGGCGCCAGCGATCTCGTGAAGATCGGCGCGGGCGTGCTGACGCTGAGCGGTGCCGACACCCACTCGGGCGCCACCAACATCGCGGCGGGCACCCTGCGCGCCGGCGCCGCCAACGTGCTCAGCAGCGCGAGTCCCTTCACGGTGGCCACCGGCGCGACGCTCGACCTGGCCGGCAACAGCCAGACCCTCGCGTCGATGGCCCACAGCGGCACCGTCTCGCTGGTGGGCGCGGTGCCGGGCACCACGCTCACCGTCAACGGCCCGTGGGTGGGCAACGGCGGCACGCTGCGGCTGGGGACCGCGCTGGGCGGCAGCGCGAGCGCGAGCGACCGGCTCGTCCTGAGCGGCGCCACCGCCGTCGCCAGCGGCACGACGAATGTGCAGATCACCAACCTGGGCGGCCTCGGCGCGCTCACCACCGGCAACGGCATCGAGGTGATCAGCGCCCTCAACGGCGCGACCACCACCGCGCAGACGACCAAGAGCGCGTTCGTGCTGGCCGGCACGCACGTCGATGCGGGCGCCTACGAGTACCGGCTGCATGCGGCCGATGCCGCCGGCGCGGGCGAGAACTGGTACCTGCGCTCGACCGCCGCGCCGGTCACGCCCGTGACGCCTGTCCCGCCCGTCACGCCGCCGGCCGGCGGTGGCGGTGGCGGCTCGGGCACTGGCGGCACCGGCGTCGTGCCCGTGCTCGCCGTGCCCACCTACCGCGCCGAAGTGCCGCTGTACGCCGCGCTGCCCGAGCAGCTGCGCCAGTCCAGCTTCGCGATGCTCGGCAACAGGCGCCTGCGCATGGGTGAGGACCTTGTAGCGGGCGCAAACCCGGCCAAGCCCACGCAGGGCTACCGCGAGGCGTGGGGGCGCATCATCAGCACCGAGCGCACCATCGCGCAGGGCGGCACCGTGAGCCCCACGAGCAAGGGGCGCCTCACGGGCTTCCAGGCCGGCACCGACCTGTGGGCCAACCCCGACTGGCACGCGGGCGTGTACGTCGGCCAGCTCGACGGCGACATGCGCGTGAACGGCTTTGCCAGCGGCCTGGCGAACCTCGGCGTGGGCACCAACAACCAGAAGAGCGAGTACCTGGGCGCCTATGCCACCTGGAAGCACGCCAGCGGCGTGTACGTCGACGGCGTGCTGCAGGCCGGGCGCCACCGCTACACCGCCAGGCCCACGCTGGGCTTCTCCCGGGGCGGCAAGGGCAACAGCCTGCTGGCGTCCATCGAGGTGGGGCAGTCGATTCCCATCGCGCAGAACTGGACCCTCGAGCCGCAGGTGCAATTGGTGCACCAGCGGGTGAGCCTGGGCGACACGGGCATCTCCGGCGCGCTCGTGCAGCAGAACAGCCACAACGGCTGGCGGGCACGCGCCGGCCTGCGCGTGAAGGGCGAGTTCGTCACCAGCGCCGGGGTGCTGCAGCCCTATGTGCGGGTCAATTTCCACCGCAGCAGCCGCGGCACCGACGTCACCCGCTTCGTCGGTCCAGCGGGCTTCACCGACATCGCGACGCGCACCGGCGGCAGCAGCACCGAGCTGGCGGCGGGGGCCACGCTGCAGGTGGCCGAGAACACGAGCGTGTATGTGGAGCTGGGCAAGCTGTGGGCGGGCTCCGGCGGCGACTCGCGCATCAAGAGCGGGGTCAACGCGAGCGTCGGCGTGAAGATGCGCTGGTGAGCTCGTGCGTCGGGCGGCGTCTACGCATGCCGCCGCACGCCGGCGTGGAGCGTGTGCACGCGGGCCTCTCCCGGCTGCTGCGCAGGTGATGGCCGCCCCCAACCCTGCGGCAGTTCATGCAGCACGGCGTTCGCGTCGAGCGAGCGGATCGCGACCGAGGTGTCGGCTGGAATCCGCCCCTGCGCCACCATCGCCTCGTAGCGCAGCGCGCACACGCGCAGGAACGACGCGAAGTTGCCGACCTCGCCGCGCGCCGCCACCAGCTCGTCGTACAGCCGCTCGATGAGCTGCACCACGGCCATGCCGTCGCGCTGCGCGATCTCTTCGAGCACCTGCCAGAACAGGTTCTCGAGCCGGATGCTGGTGACCACGCCGTGCAGCCGCACCGAGCGCGTGCGCGCGTCGTAGCTTTGCGGATCGGCGCTGATGAAGACTTCGCACATGGGCCATCTCCTCGAGAGGCGGGTGAATCGGGGCGACGCGGCACTGTAGCGCCGCCCGCGTCCATCCGTTCAGGTCAGTGTTCGATGCGCGTGCCCAGCACCACGAGGAACTGCGACAGCCACGCCGGATGCGCCGGCCAGGCCGGTGCCGTGACGAGGTTGCGGTCGGTCACGGCCTGGTCGACCGGGATGCCCATGTACTCGGCGCCGGCCAGTTCCACCTCGACCTGGCAGGCTGGGTAGGCCGACACCTTGCGGCCCTTGATGAGGCCCGTGGCCGCGAGCAGCTGCGCGCCGTGGCAGACGGCGGCCACCGGCTTGTCGGTCGCCAGGAAGTGGCGCGCGATCTCCACCACGCGGCTGTGCATGCGCAGGTACTCGGGCGCGCGGCCGCCGGGGATCACGAGCGCGTCGTAGGCCTCGGGACGCACCTCGTCGAAGGTTGCGTTCAGCGTGAAGCGGTGGCCCGGCTTCTCGCTGTAGGTCTGCGCGCCCTCGAAGTCGTGGATGGCGGTGTGCACCCAGTCGCCGGCCTTCTTGTCGGGCGCCACCGCATGCACGGTGTGGCCGACGGCCAGCAGGGTCTGGAACGGCACCATGGTTTCGTAGTCTTCGGCGTAGTCGCCGCAGAGCATCAGGATCTTGCGAGCCATCGGGTTTGTCTCCTTCGGATGAGGTGGTGCGAAACCGGCCGGCGCAGGGTGCGCGCCGGCCGTCGCCGCATTATTCGAAGGGGGAGGGCGCAGCGGGTAGCAGCGGGCTGTGATGCCGCTGCGGTCGCTATTTGACCGAGCCCGCGGTCAAGCCCTGCACCATGTAGCGCTGCATCCACGCAAACAAAATGGCGACCGGGACCACGGCGCAGATGGCGGCGGCCATCACCAGCTCCCACTGCACCACGTACTGGCCCGCGACCATGTTGGTGACGAGCACGGTCAGCGTCTGCTTCTCCGTGGAGCGGATCAGCGTGTAGACCACCGCGAACTCGTTCCAGGCATTGACGAAGGTGACCAGTGCCGTGACCGCCATGGCCGGCAGCGCCAGCGGCAGGAACACCTTGCAGACCGTGCGCACCGGGCCCGATCCCTCGAGCCAGGCCGACTCCTCCAGGTCGCGCGGAATGGTCTCGAAGTAGGAGGTCATCATCCAGACGGCAAAGGCAATGCCGAAGGCGCCATAGGCCACCACCACGGACAGGCGCGAGTCGGTCATGTTGCCGCCCTCGAACCAGGGCAGGCTGGCCGCCATCTTGAACAGGCCCACCACCAGCAGCACGGGCGAGATCATCTGGGTGATGAGCAAAAACTGCCGGTAGCCGCCCTGGCCGCGAAATTTCAGGCGCGCCAACGCATAGGCGGAAGGCACGCTCACGGCAATCGTCAGCACCGTCGCAGAGAGCGACACCAGCAGGCTGTTCAGCAGCGCGCGCCCGAACCCGGTCTGGGTCCACATGGCGGAGAAGTTGCTCCACTGCCACTGCTGCGGCAGCCAGCGCGCCGGATAGACGTAGATCTCGGACGCCGGCTTGAGCGCCGTGAAGAACATCACCGCGAGCGGAAAGACGACCACGGCCACCAGCGGCGCGAGCAGCAGCCAGCACCAGAGGCTGCGCACGAGTTTGTCGGGGCGGATCATGCGGCGGCCTTCGCGGACTGGCGCTTTTGCAGGCGCAGGTAGAACACGGTGAAGGCCAGCAGCAAGGCCAGCATCACGAGCGAAATGGCGGCTGCCTCGCCGGGGCGGCCCAAGCGGAAGCCCAGCTGGTACAGCCAGGTGACGAGGATGTGCGTGGCGTTGTCCGGCCCGCCCTGCGTCATGATCCAGATGATGGGGAACGAGTTGAAGACGTAGATCACGTTCAGCACGATCGCCATGTGGATGAAGGGCTTGAGCAGTGGCAGCGTGAGCCGGCGAAACTGCTGCCAGCGCGACGCGCCTTCGATGCCGGCCGCCTCGTAGATGTCCTGCGACACCGACGACAGGCCGCCCAGGAAGATGGTGACGGTGAAGGGAATGGACACCAGGATGCCCACGCCCACTTCGACCCAGAACGCGAGCTGTCCATCGGCCAGCCAGTTGATCGGCTCCCGGATGATCCCGACCATCGCGAGGCTCGCATTGACCATGCCGTACTGGCCGTTGAAGGACCAGGTCCAGACGATGGCCGTCATGGTCAGCGACACCGCCCAGGGCAGCATCACGATCGTGCGCGCCACGCCCCGGCCATAGAAATCCTGCTGCAGGATGAGCGCGATCGGCACAGCGCACAGCACCGCGCCGCCGACCACGCACACCGTCCATTGCACCGTGCGCCACACCACATGGGCGAACACCGGATCGGTGAACACGGTGCGAAAGTTGTCCAGGCCGTTGAAGGCCCGCAGCAGGCCGAAGCGCGAGATGTCGTGCACCGACTGGAACACCAGGGTGGACAGCGGGTAGGCCAGGATGAAGAGGGTGAGCAACAGGCTCGGCGCAATCAGCCCCCAAGCCAGGGCAGGGCCTCGAACGGGATTCTGCATAGGGCAATTCGATCGGAATAGACGTGGTGCGACACGCGAAAAGCTGGCGCAGCCCGGCGGCTGCGCCCCGAGGCTTGCTGGCTTACTTCTTGTTGAGCTTGGTGTTGGCTTCGGCCGCGGCCTTGTCCAGCGCCGCCTTCGGTTCCGCCTTGCCCTGGTAGATGGCCTGCAGCGCGTTGGTGACGGCCTGCGCCGAGTCTTCCCAGCCGGCGACCAGCGGGGCGAAGCGCGCGTTGGGCAGCAGGGTCACGAACTCGGAGAGCACCGGGTCGTCCTTGAACACGGGGTCGTTGGCCACCTCGCGCGTCACCGGCATGAAGCCTTCGCCCTGGTCGAACTTCAGCCGCGCGGTTTTCGAGAACATGAAATTCAGGAATTTCTGGGCGGTTTCCTTGTTCTTCGAGGTCTTGAACATCATGATCGAATCGGTCACGCCGAAGGTGATGTCCTTGCCGCCATTGGGCACGCCGGTGATGCCGTACTTCAGTTGCGGCGCGTCCTTGGCGATTTCCTTGGCCAGCGGCGGCAGCGAAATGACCATGCCCAAACGCCCCTGCTTGAACAGGTTGTGCAGGTCGTAGCGCGTGTTGCCGGCCACGCCGGGCTCGGTCAGGCCCTGGTCGATCATGCTTTTGTAGAGCGTGGCGGCTTTCACGCCGGTCGGCGAATTGAAGGCGGCCTTGTTGCCCGCATCCAGCACGTCGCCGCCCATGCTCCACAGCGCGTAGTAGAAATAAGTGTCGGTATCCAGGTCCTTGCCCTGGATGCCATAGCCGTAGGCCCCCGTGGCCTTGATCTTTTTCGCGGCGGCAATCACGTCGTCCCAGGTCTTGGGGCCATTGGGAAAGCCCGCCTTGCTCAGCATGTCCTTGTTATAGAACATCGCGCGCACGCTGGCCGCAATAGGCAGCGCATAAGGCTTGCCATTGATATTGCCGGCTTTCAGGAATGCCGGAATGAATTGGTCCTTGAACGCCGCATTGGCGTAATTGTCGACCGGCTCCACCAGGCCGTCGTTCACGAAATCGCCCACCCAGCGGGTCGCGACGTGGGCCAGGTCGGGCGGGTTGTTGCTGGCGATTTCCGCCTGCAGTTTCTGCTGCATGTTCTCCCAGCTTCCCACCTCGACCTTGACCTTGTCTCCCGGGTTGGCCTTTTCGTAGTCCCGGGCCAGCGCCTCCAGCCAGGGGCGCGTGTTGTCGCTGTAGCTGGACATGGCGATGCGGATATTTCCCGCCTGGGCCGTGAGGGAGGAAAGACCCAGAAGAATTGCGCTGGCCAATAGAGTTGTATTTCGGTTTTTCATATTTAATTCCTCGTGAAGTGATTGAAAATTAATTGAATACACGTCGGGATCTGCTGCGATCAATGATTGCGCTTTTTTATCTTACGAGCCGGCCGAATGGCGCCATAGATAGAGCTAACCCTCGATTTCTAAAAAACAGAACCCTGCCTGCGAAATATTGAAGGCCAAATTCCCGTTGCCTCCTGTACGCTTCAAAATTCGAGCTCGAATTGCGCGCGGTAATTCATTGCCGCCCGGTCGGGAGAGGTATTGGCAATTCACAGGGCGCATTGCGTGGACACATCAATTTCGACTCCGTCTTCGGTTCATCCCCACGCGCCGTCCCGGCGCGTGACGCTGGTCACGGGCGCCGCGGGCGGCATCGGCCAGGCCCTGTGCCGCCGCGTGCTGCAGGCGGGCGACCGGCTGATCGCGCTGGACCACGACGCGGGTGCACTGGAAGGCCTGGCGGCCGTGTTGGCCGGGCAGGGCGTGAGTGCTGACGATCTGGCGCGGCTGCATCCCTTGGTGGCGGACGTCACCGACTGCGCAGGCCTGTGCGACAAGGTGGCCACGGCCGTTGCGGCTGTCGGCCCGGTGGATGTGCTGGTGTCGAACGTGGGCGCTGCGCGCGGGCCGACGGTGCGCAAGACCACGCCGCAGGACTGGCAGGCCGACATCCAGCTCAACCTGAATGGCGCGTTCCATTGCGTGGAGGCGGTGCGCCACGCCATGGTCGAGCGTCGCAGTGGGCAGCTGGTGCTCATCGGCTCGGTCAACGCGCTGACCACGCTCGGCCACCCGGCCTACAGCGCGGCCAAGGCCGCTTTGGTCAGCTACACCCGCTCGCTTGCCATGGAGCTGGGCGCCTACGGCATCCGCGCCAACATCGTGCTGCCGGGCACCGTCAAGACGCCCGCCTGGCAGGCGCGGGCCGACAAGAACCCGCAGGTGTTCGAGCAACTGAAGAAGTGGTACCCCCTGGGCGACTTCGCGACACCCGACGACGTGGCCGATGCCGTGCTCTTCCTGGCGTCGCCCGCCGCGCGCGTCATCACGGGCGTGGCATTGCCGGTGGACGCGGGCCTCATGGCGGGCATCCTGCCCATGGCCCGCGAGATCACGGTCGAAGACTACTGAGCCAGCGATTCATTTCCATAAAGACAAGGAGACCCCATGGCTCAGGTTCAACTCAAGCAACTGCGCAAGGATTTCGCCGGCGTGCCCGTCGTGCACGGCATCGACCTGGACATTGCCCACGGCGAGTTCGTCGTGCTCGTCGGCCCCTCGGGCTGCGGCAAGTCGACGCTGCTGCGCATGATCGCGGGGCTGGAGCCCATCAGCGGCGGCGAGCTGCGCATCGGCGGCGCACGCGCCAACGACCTGTCGCCGCAAAAGCGCAACATCTCGATGGTGTTCCAGAGCTATGCGCTCTACCCGCACCTGTCGGTCTACGAGAACATCGCCTTCGGCCCGCGCACGCGCGGCGAGGCCGAAAGCGACTTCCGCCCGCGCATCGAAAAGGCCGCCGGCCTGCTCAACCTCACGCCCTACCTGGACCGCCTGCCGCGCGCGCTCTCGGGCGGACAGCGCCAGCGCGTCGCCATGGGCCGCGCCGTGGTGCGCGAGCCCGCGCTGTTCCTCTTCGACGAGCCGCTGTCCAACCTGGATGCGCAGTTGCGCGTGCAGATGCGCGCCGAGATCAAGGCCCTGCACCAGCGCCTGGGCAACACCATGGTCTACGTCACGCACGACCAGGTGGAAGCCATGACCATGGCCGACCGCATCGTCGTGATGCGCGCGGGCCGGGTGGAGCAGGTCGGCGCGCCGCTCGAGCTCTACGACCGCCCGGTCAACCGCTTCGTGGCGGGCTTCATCGGCTCGCCCGCCATGAACTTCACGCAGGGGCAGGTGCATCGCGCACACGGCCGCACCTGGCTCGCGCTGCCTGACGGGCAGGCCTGGGACCTGCCGACTTCCGGGTGCACGCCGCTGCTGGCCGATGGACAGCACGTACTGCTGGGGCTGCGGCCCGAGCACCTGCAGCTGGCCCCGGAAGGCCTGGCGTTGCGCGTGATCCTCACGGAGTCGACGGGCGACAAGACGCAGATCTACGGCACCGTGGCGGGCAGCGAGACGCCCTGGTGCGTCTCCGTGCACGATCGCGTGGCCCTCAAGCCCGGTGACCTCGTGCACCTGCAGGTCCGCGAGGCCGCATCGACCCATTGCTTCGACGCGCAGACCGAGCGCCATGTGGGTGTCGCAGCCCCGGCGCCGGCCGGTTACAGGCCGTCCGCGTCCAGCGTGGATTCGCGTGCCGGCGGCAGCGAAGGCCCGCGCCACGCCGCGTCGATCGCGTATTCGTACGGCTAAGCGATGAGCAGCAACCGTATGCCCAAAGTCGAAACGGGCAATTTCATCGGCGGGCGCTGGTCGACCACCGCCGACACTCTGCCGGTGGTCAACCCGGCCAACGGCGACACCCTCGCCACCGTGCCCCGTTCGGGCCGCGAGACGGCGGACGAGGCGGTGGCCGCCGCCAAGGCCGCGGCCACCGCGTGGGCCGCCACGCCCGTGTTCAAGCGCGCCGCGATGTGCATGGCGATCGCGGCCGGGATCGATGCCGCGCGCGAGGCGCTCGCGCACACGCTGTCGTGCGAGCAGGGCAAGGTCCTGGCCGAGGCGTTGGGCGAGGTCGCCAAGGCCGCCGACGGCTTTCGGCTCGCCGCCGAACTCGTCAAGCAGATGGGCGGCAAGACGCTGCCGGCGGAAGACCCGGGCAAGCTCGTCATGACCCTGCGGCAGCCGCGCGGCGTGTATGGCGTCATCACGCCCTGGAACTTCCCGGTCAACATCCCGGTGGAGTACCTCGCCCCTGGCATCGCCACCGGCAACACCCTCGTCTGGGTGCCCGCGCCGTCCACCGCGCTCGTGGCCTGCGCGCTGATGGCCGTCATCGAAAAGGCCGGCCTGCCCGCCGGCGTTCTCAACCTGGTGATCGGCGAGGGCGCGACCGTGGGCGATGCGGTGGTGGTGCACCCGGACGTGACCGCCATCGCCTTCACCGGCAGCACCGCGACGGGCCAGCGCATCGCCGAGCGAGGCGCCGGAAAGCCCTTGCTGCTCGAGCTCGGAGGCAATGGGCCCCTGATCGTTTTCGAGGACGCCGACCTCGATGCGGCTGCCGCTGCAGCGGCAGGCGGCGCGTTCTTCAATGCCGGGCAGGTGTGCGCGGCGACAGGGTGCGTGCTGGCCCATGCCAGCGTGGTGGACCGCCTCTGCGACAAGCTGGTCGCCAAGGCCGCCGAGCAGGTGCTGGGCGATCCCTTGCGTCCCGCCACGACCATGGGGCCGCTCAACAACGCCCAGGTGGCGGCCAAGGTGCGCGCGCATGTGGACGATGCCGTTGAACAGGGTGCACGCGTGCTGTGCGGCGGCCGGGCGCGGCCGGACCTGGGCAGCGATCTCTTCTTCGAGCCCACCGTGGTGCGCGACGTCACGCCCGACATGCGGCTGTGCCGCGAAGAAACCTTCGGCCCCGTCGTGCCGGTCATCGCCTTCCAGGACGAAGCGCAGGCCTTAGAGATGGCCCTGCAGAACGACTACGGCCTCTCGGTGGGCGTCTTCACCCAAGACATCGGCCGCGGCATCGCCATGGCCAAGGCGATTCCCGCCGGCATCGTCAACATCAACGCGGGCACCACCTGGTGGGAAATCCACCTGCCCTTCGGCGGCGGCTGCGGCAAGAAGAGCGGCATCGGCCGGCTGGGCGGCATGCACACGCTGGAGGCGATGACCGAGATCAAGATGATCACGGTCACGCTGCCGGGTTGAGCCCTTCGATGCCGACGATCCCGCGCGCGGGGACTACTCCGGCTTTCCCCTGGCGGGCGTGCGAGCGGCGGTGGCGCGCCCCGGCTTCACGGGCCGCTGCCACCCCTGCATGTAGGCGATCAGCGACTGCGACAGGTGATTGGCCGCGAGCGACAGCCGCCGGGAATAGCTCGCGACCAGCGTGGCGCGTGCCGAGCGCAGCGACGCATCGGTGAGCGGAATGGCCACCACCTTGCCGGCCTCGATCAGCGGCGCGACCACGTCGCTCGGCTGGAAGGTGATGAGGTCCGACTCCGCGACCAGCCGGCTCGCGAAGGACAGCGAATTCGTCTCGACCGCGATGTTCAGCTTGAACTTGCCCTTGGAGCTGACGCGGTCGACCAGCTGGCGCAGGCCGAAGGAGCGGTCGGGCAACGCCAGCGGCGCGTCGGCGACTTCCGCGAGCGTGCAGCTGCGCTGTTGTGCCAGGGGATGCTGCGTCGAGGCGATCACGCACAGCGGCTGCTCGATCTTCTGCAGCTCGATGAGGTCGGGGCGCGGCGAGGCGCCGAACAAAATGCCCAGGTCGTACTTGTGCTCCGCCACCGACTCGCCCACCGCATGTGAGCCCATGAGATCGAGCGAGAAGGTGATGCCCGGGTGCGTGCGGATGAAGCTCGGCATGAAGCTGGTGAGCAGGCCGTGCAGGATGCCTTCCACGCAGCCCACCCGCACATGGCCCTTGGCCAGCGTCTCGTACTCGTGGATCTGGCCCTTCAGGTCGGCCAGCTGCGTCTTGTTGTCCTGCGCATAGCGAAGCAGCAGTTCGCCGGCCGCGGTCAGCGCCATGCCGCGCGCGTGGCGCTCGAAGACGGGCACGCCCAGTTCGTCTTCCAGCAGCGCGATCTGCCGGCTCACGGCGCTCTGGGCCACGAAGAGCTTTTCCGCCGCCACGCGCACGGAGCCGAAGGCCGCGACCTCGTAGAAGTACCGAAGGGTGGTGGATTCGATCATGCGTGCACTCTACGGGATGGCGGGGAAGGGGCGCGGCGACGCTCAGTTCGCGGCGCGTGGCTGCCGTGTCAGCATGCGCCCTGCGCGCGCGAGCACGCGCGCCTCGTTCGCACCGCGGTACGCGAGCACGCCGTTCACGAACACGCGTTCGATCCCTTCGCTCACGCCCAGCGGCTGGTCGTAGGTCGCGGTGTCGGTGATGGTCTCGGGGTCGAACACCACCACGTCGGCCATGGTGCCGACGCGCAGCAGGCCGCGGTCCGCGATGCGCAAATTGCGCGCCGTCATGCCCGTCATCTTGTGCACCGCCTGCTCCAGCGTGAAGAGCTTGCGCTGGCGCCAGTAGCGCGCAAACACGCGCGGGAACGCACCCCACAGGCGCGGATGCGGATGGCGGTCGTGCGGCAGGCCGTCGCTGCCGATCATGCTGCGCGGATGCGCGATGACGCGCTCCACGTCTTCTTCCTGCATCAGGAAATAGCACGCACCGCCGGGCTTCAGGCGCAGGCTGGCCTCCTTCTCGGTGGTGCCCCACTCGCGCGCGATGTCGGCGATGAGGCGCCCGGTCATCTCCGGGTGGGGCTCGGACCAGGTCAGCAGCACGTCGATGACGCCATCCACCATGTCCTCGCGCAGCACGGTGGAGCCGGCCACGTAGGGATAGACATCCATCGCGATCTCCTGGCGCTGCGACAGGGCGTCGATCAGCGGCAGCGTCTCCTTCGTGCGGCCCCAGTTGGCCGGGCTTGCGCACTTGTGGTGCGAGATGATCAAGGGCACGCCGGCCTCGAACGCCGAGTCGCCAGCCTCGTGCATCGCTTCGATGATCTGCTGCATTTCGCTGCGCAGGTGCGTGGCGTACACGCCGCCGTGGCGCGCCACGACGCGCGCGAGCGCGGTGACTTCCTCGGCCGGCGCGCCAAAGGCTTCTTCGTAGAACAGACCCGACGACAGGCCGTGCGCGCCCGAAGCCATGCAGTCGTCGAGCAGTGCGGCCATGTGTGCCAGTTCATCGCCGTTCGCCGGGCGGTCGAGCGTCTGCATGGCCGCGAAGCGCAGCGTGGTGTGACCGACCAGCGCGGCCACATTGAGCGCAGGCTGCGTCGCATCGACCGCGGCGCGGTATTCGGCCATGGTCGCGTGCTGGAACGAGTCCGCACCCAGCAGCGTGAGTGGTGGTTTCGACTGCGGCGTGCGGTACGGCGCGAGCGAGATGCCGCAGTTGCCCGTGACCACGGTCGTGATGCCCTGCGACACCTTGGGCAGGCACAGCGGATCGCGCAGCACGATGGCGTCGTCGTGCGTGTGCGCGTCGATGAAGCCGGGCGCGATCACCTTGCCGCGGCAGTCGACCACGTCGACGTCGGCGATGTTCAACCCTGCAGGCAGCCGCGTGCGCAGGCCTTCGCCCAGCGCCAGGATGCGATCGCCCTGCAGCAGCACGTCGCCGGGCCACGAGGGGCCGCCCGAGCCGTCGACCACGAGGCCGCCTTCGAGCAGCGTCGCGCTGTTCTTCTGTGTGTTCATGGAGGGATGCGTTGCCTTGCTCAGAAATGGATCACGACCGCATCGCTCACGCGGTAGTCGTTCTCGACCACGGGCATCCAGTGCCACTTGTCGAAGGTGGTGCAGGGGTGCGAGATGCCCAGGCCCACGCGGTCGCCGACGACCGGGGCTTGCGCTTCGTCGTTCGCGTCCCAGCGCAGGTAGGCGTGCTGGTCGTTCAGTGCCGTGACTTTCCAGCTGGTGGGCACAGCGTGCGACTGCAATGCACCGCGTGCTGCGAGCGCAATGGGAATGGGCATCGACATGTCGAAAGAGACGTCGCGCTTGCCGACTGAAAGGATCGCCAGGCCGGGCTCGGGCCTCGACTGCACGTTGGCCCAGACCTCCATCGCCGGCGTCAGCCCTTCGCCGCACTCGCAACCCATGCGCTCATCCGCCACATTCACCATGCGCTTGTAGAAGCCATGGTCGTGCGTCACGTAGCAGCCCGAGCGCAGCAGGCCGCGCACCGGCGCACCCAATGCAGGCTTCAGGCGCCCGGCAACGAGGTCGAAGATGGCCGAGCCGCCGGCCGAGACCAGCACCTCGTCGGTCTCGAACAGCTGCTGCGTGTCGCAATGACGCGCGACGGCTTCGATCCGGTCCATCAGAGCCTTGGCGAAGGCGGCGTCCTGTTCGGTGGACCCGGTGGCATTCAGGCCTTCGTAGCTCTCGATGCCCACCAGCTTCGCGGCGCTGCTGGCACGCACCGCGCTGGCCACGGTAACCGCTTCCTCGTGCGTGCGGCAACCGGTGCGTCCGCCGTCGATGCCGATCTCGAGCATCACCTCGAAGGGCACGCTGGCGGGATGGCGCTTCGACCAGTCTTCGATCAGCGCCAGTTGCGCGATCGAATCGACCAGGAACACCACACGCAGGTCCGCATGGTCGGCCAGCAGCAGCTGGATGCCCGCGAGGTCTTCGTCGCTCACGACCTGGTTGGCGATCAGCGTGCGGCGCGCGCCGGCGGCCACGCCCACGGCCAGCTGCGTGACGGTGGCAAAGGTCAGGCCCCAGGCGCCGGCGTCGAGCTGGCGCTGGAACAGCTGCGGCGACATGGTGGTCTTGCCGTGCGGTGCGAGGTCGATGCCCCATTCGCGCACGCGCGACTGCATCCACGCGAGGTTGTGTTCGAGCGCCTCGCGCTTGAGCACGGCCAGCGGCAGCGGCAGGTCGCCGGCCAGCACGTTCCAGCCGGCGGCGCCGACCTCGCTGCGCAGGCGCGGCGGCTGGGTGCGCGGGTAGCCCTTGAAACGGTCGCTCAGCAGCGGGTCGATGAAATCGTGTGTCGAGGAAGAAATGTCGGTCATGGTCGTGCAACGGCGATGTGGGAGAGCAGTTCTTTGCGGATGCAGGCGCTGTAGTGTGCGGGGGAAATCTCATCCAGGCTGGGTACCGTCTGCGCACAGGCCTCGATGGCATGCGGGCAGCGCGTGCGGAACACGCAGCCCGAGGGCGGCGAGATCGGGCTGGGAATGTCGCCCTTCAGTGCGATGCGCTCGGTCGCCATCTCGGGATCAGGCTTCGGGCTCGCAGCCAGCAGCGCCTGGGTGTAGGGGTGCGAGGGGTTCGCGAACAGCTCCTCGGTGGTGGCCACTTCCATCACTTTGCCCAGGTACAGCACCACCACGCGGTCGCACAGGTACTCGACCACATCAAGGTCGTGCGAGATGAAGAGCATCGTCAGGCCCAGGCGCTCGCGCAGGTCGGCCAGCAGGTTGATGACCTGCGATTGAATCGACACGTCGAGCGCCGACAGCGGCTCGTCGGCCACGATGAACTCGGGCTCCACGGCCAGCGCGCGCGCCACGCCGATGCGCTGTCGCTGGCCGCCCGAGAACTCGTGCGGGAAGCGGCTCGCATGCTCGGGGCGCAGGCCCACGGTCTCCAGCAGCTCGGCGATGCGCTTGTCACGCGCGGCGGCGCCTTTGTGCAGGCCGTGCGTGGACAGCGCCTCGCCCAGGATGGCGCTGATGCGCATCTTCGGGTTCAGGCTGGCGTACGGGTCCTGGAAGATGATCTGCAGCTTGCTGCGCAGCTTGCGCATGCGCTCGCCCGAGAGCTCGCCGATGTCGTCGCCGCGGTACAGCACATGGCCCTCGGTGCGCTCGACCAGGCGCAGCACGGTGCGCCCGATGGTGCTCTTGCCCGAGCCCGATTCGCCGACCAGGCCGAGGGTCTCGCCGGGCTGGATTGCGAAGGACACGTCGTCGACCGCGCGCACGGGGCGCTCGCTGCTGCCGAAGTATTTTTTAAGCCCGCGGACTTCTATGAGGGGAGAGGAAGAAGAAACAGCGGTGGTCATCATGCAGCCCTCGCGAGCGGTTGGTCGGGCTGCACGCGCACACAGCGCGCCTGGCGGTCCTGGCGGATGTCGATCAGCGGCGGCATCGCGTCCTTGCAGCTCGCCAGCGCCTGGTCGCAGCGCGGCTCGAAGGCACAACCCGGCGGCGGCGCCAGCGGGCTCGACACCTGGCCGCGAATGGCGAACAGCCGCTTGGGCTTGGGCTGCCCAGGAACCCGCGCCTTGCCCGGCAGGCAGGCCAACAAGCCCTGCGTGTACGGATGCTCGGGCTGCGCGAAAAGCGGGCGCACCGGTGCACGCTCGACCACGCGGCCCGAGTACATGACCACCACGTCGTCGGCATGGTGCGCCACCACGCCCAGGTTGTGCGTGATGAACAGGATGCTCATGCCCGTCTCGGCCTGCAGCCGGCGCATCAGCTCCAGGATCTGCGCCTGGATGGTCACGTCCAGCGCCGTGGTGGGCTCATCGGCGATCAGCAGCGTCGGGTCGCAGGCCATGGCCAGCGCGATCATCACGCGCTGGCGCATGCCGCCCGAGAGCTGGTGCGGGTACTCGTGGATGCGTTGGGCGGCAGCGGGAATCTCCACCAGCTCCAGCATGCGCAGCGCATGGGCCAAGGCCGCCTTGCGGTCCAGCCCCTTGTGCAGGCGCACGCTCTCGGCGATCTGCTCGCCGATGGTGAACACCGGGTTCAGGCTCGTCATCGGCTCCTGGAAGATCATCGACAGCTGGTTGCCGCGCAGCGAGCGCATCTCACGCTCGCCGATCTGCAGCAGGTCCAGCGTCTTGCCTTCGCGGGTGACGAAGGAAGCCGATCCGCTGACCTGCGCATTGGCGGTCTTGGGCAAGAGGCGCATCAGCGTGAGGCTGGTGACCGACTTGCCCGAGCCCGACTCGCCCACCAGTGCGGTGGTCTTGCCCGGCTGGATGGCAAAGCTCACATCGGCCACCGAACGGATCAATCCGTCTTCAGTGGGGAAGCTGGTGCTCAGGTTGGTGACCGTGAGCCGTGGGGTCTGGTTGACTTTTTGCATCACGAGGTCTTCTTGAGCTTGGGGTCGAGCAGGTCGCGCACACCGTCGCCCAGCAGCTGCAGCGACAGCGCCGTGAAGATGATCGCCAGGCCCGGGAACAGCACGACCCAGAAGGCCTGGTGCGCGTACTGCTGGCTGCCCGCAACCATGGTGCCCCAGGTCGGGATCTCGGGCGGCACGCCCACGCCGAGGAACGACAGGCCGGCTTCGGCCAGGATCGCGTACGCAAAGATGAACGACACCTGCACGAGGATCGGCGACATCAGGTTCGGCAGGATGTGGCGCCACAGGATGCGCGAGGTGCGCACGCCCAGTGCGCGCACGGCCTCCACGAACAGCAGTTCGCGCACGACCAGCGTCGAGGCCCGCACCACCCGTGCGACACGCGGCGTATAGACCAGCACCAGCGCGAGCACGGTGTTCATCAGAGAAGGTCCGAGGATGGCCACCAGCGCGATGGCCAGCAGGATGTCGGGGAAGGACATCATGGCGTCGACCACGCGCATCAAAGGTGCGTCGAGGCGACGGAAGAACCCGGCCATCAAGCCCAGCACGGTGCCGGCGATGACCGCGCCCAAGGCGGTGAGCGCGGCGATGGCCAGCGAGTAACGGGCACCGTGCACGATGCGCGCATACATGTCGCGCCCGAGTTCGTCGGTGCCCAGCAGGTGTTCGGCGCTGGGCGCCTTCAGACGCTGCAGCACGGCCGTGTCGTTGGGGTCGGCCGACGCGAACAGCGGCGCACCAATCGCGAGCACGGCAATCACCAGCAGCACCAGGGCGGACACCATCACGATGCGGCGGTGCATCAGCTGGCGGAGCATTCGAGGCATGCGCATCGTTCAGACCTTCACGCGCGGATCGACGACGGCATACAGCAGGTCGATCGAGAAATTGATGAGCACATAGATCGCGGCAATCACGAGCAGCGCCCCCTGGATGACCGGGTAGTCGCGCCGCAGCACGGCGTTGACCACGAGGTTGCCCACGCCGGGCAGGCCGAACACGGTCTCGGTGATGACGGCGCCGCCGATCATGAGTGCGACCGTCAGCCCGATCACGGTGACGATGGGCACCAGCGCGTTGCGCAGCGCGTGCTTCAAGACGACGACCTTCTCGCTCAGGCCCTTGGAACGCGCGGTGCGCACGTAGTCTTCGCCGAGCACGTCGAGCATCGAGGCGCGCGTGAAGCGGATGATGAGTGCGGAGTTCAGCAGGCCCAGCACGGTGGCGGGCAGAACCAGCGCGTGCAGTCGCTCGGCGAAGGGCGCATCGGGCGCGCCGTAGCCCGACACCGGGAACCACCCGAAGGACACCGCGAAGATCTGGATCAGCACGATGCCCAGCCAGAAGCTGGGGATGCTGGCGCCCAGCATCGCGATGCCGGTGAAGAACTGGTCGACCACACGGCCGCGAAACACCGCCGAGACGATGCCGCAGGGCACGCCGATGAGCGCCGCGATGGCCACGGCCAGCAGCGCGAGCAAGGTGGTGGGCTCGGCGCGCTCCCACAGCGCTTGCGTGACCGGGCGTTGCAGGAAGATCGAGGTGCCCAGGTTGCCCTGCAGCACTTCGCGCAGCCAGTAGCCGAACTGCACGGGCAGCGGTTTATCCAGGCCGTAGTCCTTCTGCACGCGGGCGATGTCGGCGGCGGTGGCCTGGTCGCCCAGCAGCACCGAGATGGGGTCGCCCGAGGCGGCGCGCGTGAGCACGAAGACCAGCACGGCCACCAGGGACAGCACGATGAGCATGCCGGCGAAGCGCGAGGCAATGAAACGGAACAAGCGCGTCTCCTACTTGATCTTCACATTCCAGAAGAAGGGCCAGTTCGTGGGTTGGTAGTTGTCCAGTGCCGGGCTCTTGGCCGAGAGGGCGTTGAACTTGCCGACGCTGATGTAGGGCACCTCGTCGTACACCACCTGCTGCACCTTGCCCCACAGCGCGCCGCGCTTGGCTGGGTCGCTCTCGGTGTTGAACGCACTGAGCGAGGCCTTCTTGGCGGGCGAGTCCCACCAGCCGGGTGCACCGTCGCCCAGTTGAGGTGGCGACAGCATGGGCTCGGGGAACAGCCCCGAATGGGTGATGAAGATTTCCCACAGCCGCGGGTCGTTGCGGCGCTGGGTGAGCGTGGCCCAGTCGACCACGTTGAGGTCGACCTTGAAGCCGGCGCGCTTGAGCTGCTCGGCCATCAAGAGCGACATGTTGTAGTGGAAGTCATACTGGCGACTGGTCAGAACGCGGATGGGCTCGCCCTTGTAGCCGGCCTTGGCGGCGGCGTCCTTGGCCTTGGTGGCGTTGCGCTGGTTGTACTGGTCGGTGCCCGCCGCCGAGTAGAACGGCGAACTCTTGGGGAAGTGGTTCGCTTCCGCGATGAAGAAGCGCGTGTCGCCGAAGCCGGCCGCGAGCATCTCGCCCTGGCCCATCGCCGTCTGCAGGGCCTGGCGCACGGCCTGGCTGGCGAGCGGGCCTTCCTTGGTGTTGAAGACCACCAGCGGAAAGCCGAAAGCGGGCGTGATGATCGGCAGCGTCTTGCCACTGGCCTTCTCCAGGCGCGGCAGCGCTTCTACCGGCAGCAGGTCGGCAAAGTCGTACTGGCCCGCGAGTGCACCTTCGACGCGCGTGCTGGCGTTGGGCACGGGCACGAAACGCAGTTCTTCGATGACCGCTTCGCGCTTGCCGCCATAGCCGCTCGCGGCTTCCTTGCGTGCGCTGTACTTGTCGAAGCGCGTGAGCAGCACGAACTGGTCGGGACGGCGCTCCTTGAACTTGTAGGGGCCGGTGCCGACGAAGTCCTTCAGCGGCGAGGCCATCGATTCCTTGGCCATCATCGCGGCGGTGCCATTGCTGGGCAGCGCCAGCTGCGACAGCAGCGGCGCATACGGCGCCTTCAGCACGATCTCCACGCCCAGCGGACCCTTGGCCTTGAGGCTCTCGATTTCCTTGCCCACGGCCTTGCCGCGCGGCGACTGGTCCATCCAGCGCTGCAGGCTGGCCACCACGTCGTCGGCGGTGAGCTCGCGCCCGTTGTGCAGCATCACGCCCTTGCGCAGCGTGATGGCGTAGGTCTTGCCGTCGGCCGAGATCTTCGGCATGCCCTCGGCCAGCATCGGCACCACGTTCCACTTGGCGTCGAAGGTGTACAGCGTCTCGTACACGTGCTGCATGATGGTTCCGACCAGGTCGGCCGTGGAGGCCATCGGGTCGAGCGTCTGCGGCTCGGCCACCATCGCCAGCGTGGCGAAGTTGCGCTGGCTTTGCGCATGCGCTTCATGGTGGGGCAGCGTGGTGCACAGCATCGCGAGCAGCGAAGCGCCCAGCAGGCTGCGCTTGGACAGACGAGGCAGGCGCTGGACAACAAGACCGGCGTGAGACATGGGGTGTTCCTTCATGGGCGATCGGTGGGCAATGAATTCACTTTTTTCAGGCCCGAACTTTGAAGCACAACCTATGCCAAAACATCACCATTTACCCTGAGCAATGATCTAAATATTCGAACCCTCCCTTCGAAATTCAATGCCGTTCGCGCACGCATCCGCTGCTAGATTCCGGTCGAATCTTTTCCCACCGAAAGATGGCGTCCGATCGAATTTGCGAGGATGAAAATGAGCACCAAGAAAGTTCTTGCGGTAGGTTTTCTGTTCGGCTGTGCGTTGCTGACGCATGCGGCGATCACCGGGGTGAACCCCCTCGACACGATCAGGAAGGCCGCCACCAGCATGGCCTCCGCGGCCGCTGACCTGGTGGCCGATCCCTTGCCGCTGCAAGGACCCGGACTGGGCAACCTGACCTACACGCAGGCCGAGCTGTTCAAGCCCATCTCGATGATCAAGGAGGAGGTCGACACCGGCGTCGGAGCCGGCACCGGCGCCGACGTGCCGAAGATCCCCGGGGGCAGCGTGACGCACCCCACCGCCGGGTACACGAAGTACCACTACGGCCAGAACGTGGGCCTCATGATCAATGGCTACTTCCTGACGACGTTCACGCCCGACGGCGGCCTGGGCCCCGGGGGCTTCCTGCTGTATGACGTCTCCGATCCGCGCAACCTGCGGCTCGTCAAGCGCATCTACGAGCCGGACGGCCGCACCAAGGAACTGAGGGAGCCGCATTCCATCGGCATCGCCAGCATCGGCGGCAAGCAGTACGTCGCCGTGCCCAGCGTCTTCGGCGTGGAGTTCTGGGACTTCACCGACATCAACGACGTCAAGCAAGTGAAGAAGCTGGTGCTGCCCAACGTCAACAAGGGCGACTACAACAACGTGAGCTGGCAGCTGTGGTGGCAGGCGCCCTACCTGTACGTGGCGGCGGCGGAGCAGGGCGTGTTCGTCATCGACGCCGCAGACCCCGCGAACGCAGTGCTCGCGAACCGCGGCGCCGGCAAGCCCAACCCGATACCGACGGGCGAGCTCGGCGGCTTTCGCGTGGGGCCGATCTTCACCATGGGCAACCACATGGTGCTGACGTCCATGACCAACACCAGCGGCTTCGCCAGCCTGGACATCTCGGACCCGCTGAATCCCAAGGTGCTCGACACCGTCTCCGGGTCCACCGCCAGCTACTATTCCACCTGCTTCGACGGCAAGAAGGTCTACGCCTCCGCACAGGAGAGCGGCGGCAAGATGTACGGCTACGACCTGAGCGACCGGTCGCGCTTCGTGGCAGAGGACAACCGGCTGGTGATCAACCAGCAGCTGTACTGCAGCACGCAGGACAACTACGTGTTCCAGGGCGCGCAGAACTACATCCACAAGGTCGATGTGAGCAACCCGCTCAACCACGTCGAAGTCGGGCGCGGCGGACTGTTCGCAACGACGCATCCCGATTTCTCGAGCTCCGACCATGGCCAGGTGTCGCCGTTCGGCAACCTGATCTACGTCGGCAACGACCACGGCTCGGGCAGCGGCTTCATCGTGCATGCGGTGGACCCCGACACCACCAAGCCCGAAGTGAAGCAGGTCTCGCCCGTGAACGGTGCGAAGCAACAGGCGCTCACCTCGCGCATCGGCCTGGGCATGACCGACAGCATCCGCCCGGAGAGCGTGAACGCCAACACCTTCATCGTGCGCCCGGTCGGCGGCAACACGCTCGCGGGCACCTACAGCGTGCAATTGGGCATCGTCAATTTCCACCCCGCGCAGCCGCTGCAGCCGGGCACGAGCTATGAAGTGTTCCTGCCCGCCAACGGCCTGAAGGACTATGCGGGCAATGCCATTGCGGCCGACTACCGCTCCACCTTCAACACCGGCAACGCCAACGATATCAACCTGATGCACCACTGGGCGCTGACGGGCAACCTCGGTGACCAGATCAGCGCCAACAACGGCACCCCCGCCACCGGCGATGCCTTCGAGAGCATCGGCCTGAACTTCGCCAATCGCACCGCGGGCGTGCAGCTGAAGAACGACAGCGTGTCCACCACGCTGGGCGGTACGGCGTCGCTGAGCTTCTACATGAAGACCACGCAGGCCGGCGCTGCGAACTCGTGGACCGCGCCCGGCATCTTCGGGCGCGACCAGTCGCCGGGCGTCGACGACGTGTTCTGGGGCTGGCTCGACAGCACCGGCAACATCAAGCTGTCGGTGGGCGACCACGCAGGCACGCGCTCGCAAAGCGCCGTGAACGACGGCAACTGGCACCACGTCGTGCTCACGCGCGATGCGGCCTCGGGTGCGCAGGCGGTGTACGTCGATGGCGTGAAGACCACCTCGACCGGGCCGACCGGCACCAAGGGCCTGTCGACCAAGTTCCAGCTGCTGGGGCAGATCCAGGGCAATGCGGCGCTCTTCAAGGGCACGCTGGCCGAAGTGCGCGTGTACGGCCGCGTGCTCGGCGACACCGACGTGGCGGCGCTGCGGGCGCAGGCCGTGATCGGCGATCCCGGCATCGTGGGCGCACCGAAGATCGTCAACGGCCAGCTGAACTTCAACCCGGCCACGCTCGGTGCCACCGGCGCGCAGTTCCGCTGGAACTTCGGCGACGGCACGCAGAGCGCGTACGCCTCGCAGCCCGGCGTCACGCACACCTACAGCAGCCCCGGCCACTACACCGTGACGCTGACGGTGAAGGCCGCGAACGGCCAGGAGACCTTCTACACCTACAACCTCACGGTGATCGCACCCGTCACGGCGGCGGCGCCGACGCACACGACCAACATCGCGGGCGATGCGAACGCGGTGTATTCGGTGAACCCCGACAGCGGCACGGTGGCCGCCATCGACGCGCAGACCTTCGCCAAGCGCTGGGAAGTGCGCGTGGGCGATGAGCCGAAGACGCTGGCCGTGGGCCCCGACGGCCGCATCTGGGTCACGGTGCAGGGCGAGGACAAGCTGGTGGCGCTCAACGCCGCCGACGGCACGCTGTCGACCACCGTGCCACTGGCCTACGGCAGCGGCCCGTACGGCGTCGTCTTCACGCCCAACGGCACCAAGGGCCTGCTGACGCTGGAAAGCAAGTCGGCCCTGGTCAGCTTCGACCCGACCACCGGCGCCGCCACCGGCACGCTCGCCCTGGAAGGCGCGGTGCGCGGCATCGCGGTCGATGCGAACTCGCAATCGGCCTACGTGACGCGCTTCAAGTCGAAGATGACGGGCGGCCAGCTGCACAAGGTGAACCTGCAGAGCTTCAGCGCCGCCACGCCGATCGCGCTGGCGGTCGACACGACCACGGTCGACACCGAGGCCGCCTCGCGCGGCGTGCCCAACTACCTGAGCCAGGTGGTGATCTCGCCCGATGGTGCGCGTGCGCTGCTGCCTTCGAAGAAGGACAACATCGTGCGCGGCACCTTCCGCGACGGCCTGCCGCTGGAGCATGACAAGACCGTGCGCTCCATCCTGTCGCAGGTGAACCTGCAGACGGCCGCGGAAGTGTTCAGCGAACAGCTCGACTTCAACGACCGCGCCCCCGCGCGCGCCGCGCTGTACTCGCCGGCCGGCGACTACATCTTCGTGGCGCAGATGGAAGGCAACCGCATCGCCATCGTCGATGCCTACAACCGCTCGGTGCGCGGCGAGATCAACGCCAGCAGCGCGCCGCACGGCCTGTACCTCGATGCGGCGCGCAAGCGGCTGTACGTGAACAACTTCCTGGCGCGCTCGGTGTCGGTGCACGACGTGGCGCAGGTGCTGTCCTCGGAGTCGGCCGCCCCGGCCTTCCTGCAGAACATCACCACGGTCGCGCAGGAGCCGATGGCCGCCGCGGCACTGCGCGGCAAGCAGGTGTTCTACAACGCGTCCGACCGGCGCATGAGCATGAACAACTACATGTCCTGCGCGAGCTGCCATGCCGATGGCAGCGACGACGGCATGGTGTGGGACTTCACGCAGCGCGGCGAGGGCCTGCGCCGCACCATCAGCCTGCAGGGCCGTCGCGGCACGGGCCACGGCAAACTGCACTGGACCGCCAACTTCGACGAGGTGCAGGACTTCGAGCACGACATCCGCAACGAGTTCGGCGGCACGGGCTTCCTGACCAACGCCGACTTCTCGGCCACGGGCGACCCGCTCGGCGTGCCCAAGGCCGGCCGCAACGCGCAACTCGACGATCTCGCGGCCTACCTGAACTCGCTGAACAAGTACATGCGCAGCCCGGCCCGCGCGGCGGACGGCAACCTCAGCGTGGACGCGGTGCGCGGCCAGACCGTGTTCAACACGGCCCAGTGCGCGACCTGCCACACGGCCGGCAGCCTGCGCGACGGTCTGCGGCACGACGTGGGCACGATCCAGCTCTCGTCGGGCAAGGGCAGCAACCAGCCGCTGGCCGGCGTGGGCTTCGACACCCCGACGCTCTACGGCACCTGGAGCAACCCGAGCTTCTTCCACAACGGCCAGAAGGCCACGCTGCAGGACGTGCTCGCGGGCGGCCACGGCAATGCCTCGGGCCTGCCGGCGGCCGACCTGCTGGCACTCGGCGAGTACGTGAAGTCGTTCGACACCGCACCGGCGATCGACACGCGCATCCGCTCGGAGAGCAACAACCTGTGCGTCAACGTGTCGGGCGGCTCGACGGCCAGCGGCGCCACGGTGGTGCAGTGGGCCTGCGGCAACGGCGCCAACGAGACCTTCACCGTCAACAGCAGCGGCGGCTACAGCCAGTTCGTCGCGAAGCACAGCGGCCTGTGCCTGGCGCAGGGCAACACCAACGCCGGTGGCGGCCCGGTGGTGCAGCTGGCGTGCACGGCGGGCGCGGCCACGCAGTGGAGCGTGGTCGGGGCGACGCTGCGCAACCGGGTGTCTTCCGGCGCGTGCCTCGATGTGCCCGGCTCGACCACCACGCAGGGCACGGCGCTGTCCACCTACGCCTGCCATGGCGGGGCCAACCAGCGCTGGAGCCAGATTCCCTGAGCTCCTCTGCCCGTTCTCTCTCTTTTTTCTCTCGCTCTCTCCACAAAGGAAATCACGTGTCGGCACTCCAACTCTCCCTCCCAGGCGGCTATCGGTTCATTCCGGGCGTCCAGCAGTACTCGGCTGGCGTGGCCGCCGAACCTGGGTTTCGCATCGAGCGCGTGCGCTTCCTGGAGCCCCTGCCCCTGAAGCAGGGTTTTCGTCGCATCAAGGAAATCCTGGAGGAGGCCTCGCGTCCGCTGGCCGCCTTCTGCGCGTGCGAACTGCGGTCCCCGGCACCGTTCACCGAACAGGGCTTCGTCGAGTTCAACAACCTCTACGTGGGCACGTTGAAGGAGTGGGGGATCTTCATCGGCGACCTGAATCCGGTGGCGCGAAGCAACGTGTGCCCCGCGCTGTCGCCGCCGTCGGAGCCCTCGTTCCATGCGTTCAGCTACACCGTGCCCGACGCCGAGGCGGCGGCGTCGTTCGTGGTGGCGGGCAGTGCCGAAGCGCCGGAAGGCAAGGGGCACTACCGCGACCATGCCGTGCGCCTGGGCGACACCTCTCCGCCCGCCATCCTGAAGAAGGCGCAGTGGGTGCTCGATGAAATGGAGCGCCGCCTGGCATCGCTGGGCTTCACCTGGGCCAGCACCACGGGCTCGCAGCTGTACACGGTGCACGACATCCATCCCTTCATCGCCGACGAGATCGTCAAGCGCGGTGCCGCGCGGCACGGACTGACCTGGCACTACAACCGCCCGCCCGTGGTCGATCTCGAGTACGAGATGGACTGCCGCAGCGTCCAGTTCGAACGCGTCGCGGTCTGATCGCGCGCGGGTCGCCACACCTTCTCACCGAGATGCCCATGCCCAAGAAATTGCCGCATCGCCTGGCCGCCACCTGCCTCGTCCTGAGCGCGTTCCTGGCGGCCGGCCTCGCCGCTGCGCAGAACATCCAGGAGCGCACCTTCAAGTTCGCCTTCGTGAACCAGAAGGAGCATCCGCAGGGCATGGGGGCGCAGCGCTTCTCGGAGATCGTCGAGAAAAAGAGCGGCGGCAAGATGAAGGTGAAGCTCTTTCCTTCGGGCGTGCTCGGCGGCGATGCCTCGGTCATCGCCTCGCTGCAGGGCGGCACGGTGGAAATGACGATGGCGATCCCGGGCCTGCTCTCGGGCATGGCCCGGGAGTTCTCGCTGTTCGACCTGCCGTTCCTGTTCAACAACGAGAAGGAAGCCGACTTCGTGCTCGATGGCCCGGTCGGCCGCAAGCTGCTGGACAAGCTGCCCGAGAAGGGGCTGATCGGCCTCACCTACTTCGAGCACGGCTTTCGCAACGTCACCAACAGCCGGCGGCCGGTGGCGAAGATGGAAGACCTGCAGGGCCTGAAGCTGCGCGTGATGCAGATCCCCGTGATGATCGATGCCTTCCGCGCGCTGGGCGCCAACCCGTCGCCGCTGCCGCTGCCAGAGGTCTACACCGCGCTGGAGCAGAAGGCCGTCGACGGCCAGGAAAATCCGTACTCGCTGGTGGAAGCCTCGAAGTACTACGAGATCCAGAAGTACGGCTCCAACACGCGGCACGTGTTCAACCCCGTGGTGCTGCTGTTCAGCAAGAAGCGCTGGGAGCAGCTGTCGGACGACGAACGCAAGATCCTTCTCGATGCGGCTCGGGAGACGCAGCCCTTCCAGCGCGCCGCCAACCGCGACGTCAACGCCAGGGCCGCCGAGTTCCTGAAGGGCCAGGGCATGGTGTTGACCGAGTTCCCCGCCGCCGAGCGCGAACGCCTGCGCGAGAAGCTCGCGCCGGTCACGGACAAGCATGTCAAACAGATCGATCCGGCACTGACCCAGGAACTGTTCTCCGAGCTCGGCAAGGCACGCAGCAGCGCCGCCAGATAGCCAGCCAACCAACCACCAAGGAATGACGAATGAAGCTGTTGCGTTACGGGGCCGTCGGCCAGGAAAAGCCGGCGATGCTCGACGCAGAAGGCCGCTTGCGCGACCTCTCCATGCACGTGAACGACATCGCACACGAGGTGCTGTTGCCTTCCGGCCTGGCGCGCCTCGCCGCGCTGGACCCGCAGAGCCTTCCGCTGGTGGAGGGCGCCCCGCGGATCGGTGCCTGCGTGGCCGGCTCGGGCAAGTTCATCTGCATCGGGCTCAACTACTCGGACCACGCGGCCGAGACGGGGGCCACGGTGCCGCCCGAGCCCATCGTTTTCCTGAAGGCCACCTCGGCGATCGGCGGACCGAACGACGTGCTCGAGATTCCGCGCGGCTCCACCAAGACCGATTGGGAGGTGGAGCTGGGCGTGGTGATCGGCAAGACCGCGAAGTACGTCAGCGAAGCGGATGCGATGGACCACGTCGCGGGCTACTGCCTGATCAACGACGTGTCGGAGCGCGCCTTTCAAACCGAGCGCCAGGGCCAGTGGACCAAGGGCAAGTCGGCCGACACCTTCGGACCGATCGGGCCCTGGCTCGTGACGCCCGATGAAGTGCCCGACCCGCAGCAGCTGGACATGTGGCTGGACGTCAACGGCGTGCGGCGCCAGAGCGGCTCCACGGCCACCATGGTCTACGGCGTGCGCTACCTGATCGCGTACCTCTCGCAGTTCATGAGCCTGCGCCCGGGGGACATCATTTCCACCGGAACCCCGCCCGGCGTGGGCATGGGGTTCAAGCCGCCGGTCTACCTGAAGGGCGGCGATGTCGTCACGTTGGGCATCGAAGGGTTGGGCACGCAGCGGCAGGTTGCCACGCAGTTCGATTGAAGGGGAGGTGGCAGGGGGCGGCAGCGGGCCGTGAGGCGCCCGCTGCTGCCGCTGTGTCAGACCAGCGTGGCGCTCACGCCGCGTTGCACCACGGGCGCGATGCCGGCGTAGAAGAACGCGAGGCTGTCTTCCGGCCCGTTGACGGCGCGCCCGCGCACCTTGGCCATGGCGCAGACGCCGACCTGTGCGCTGTCGGGGCCGATCACGAGGACGAAGGGGTTGTCGTCGTCGCCGCGCAGGTAGCGTCCGCCGAACTCGCGGCGTGCGGTTTCGAACACGTAGGCCGACGCCAGGAAGTGCAGGTCGTCGGGCAAGGGAGCCTGCTGCTGGAAGAAGTCTTCGAGCACCTGGTCGACCAGGACCAGCGAGGCTTCGGAGTAGTCGAGCGCCGCGCTGTCGATGGGCGCGCCGGGTTGCGAGAAGGCGCCGATGAAGTCTTCCGCCTGCGAGGCCATGCCGGCCTCGAGCGTCGACGGCATGTCCACTTCCGGCTGCTTTTTCTTCTTCAGGAAATCGAACAGTCCCATGGTGCTCAGGCCTGCACCGCGGCCGACAGTTGCCGCAGCATGGCCGACTGCCGCGCCTCTTCGGCGTCGCGCAGGCTCTTCGCGGCGCGCGCCGCGACGTAGCTGACGTACAAGGTCTCGACGGCCCGCGCCCATTCGTGCGCCTTCTGCGACACGCCTTCCGCCTTCACCGGCGAGCCGGTGGCCATCGGCGTCGACAGGTCGTCCAGCGGACGGGCTGGCACATCGACGCCGGCCTTCCCGAGGATCACGGCTTTCTGAAGGATGGTGAGCATGGCGGACCTCTCTTTTTTCTTGTTCCAGAGTAACAGCGCCCTTCGCGGGCTGCCATTCGCCAGATGACGTATCCGCCCCCGAATTCAAGATGAACTTTCGGCTGACATGGGGTTTGTCTGGGTGGCCGGAAGCAGGGCCTACACGAAGCGCCATCGGCCTCTCGCAATGTCCCTTCGATGGTTCTGGATGCAAATAATATTTGTTTTCATTCTCAATAGAATTGATGCTGATCAGTTGGTACGCAACAACAACGCATCCCGAGAGCGGCCCTGTTTTTCCTGCCGTTTCCCGTGGAGTTTTTGCATGTTGTTTTCGCGTTGCGGCCGTCGGCCGCGTCCGTCGGTGCTGGCGCTGGCCGCCGCATCTCTTTTTTCTCCCGCCCTGTTCGCCCAGACGCCCGCTGAACAACAACTGCGCGAGGTCGTCGTCAGCGCGACCGGCTTCGAGCAGGAACTCAAGGACGCGCCCGCTTCCATTTCGGTGATCACGCGCCAGGAGCTGGAAACGCGCCAGTTCCGCGACCTGGCCGAGGCGCTGCAGAACGTCGAAGGCATAGACGTGGGCGGCTCGACCGGCAAGACCGGGGGCCTGGACATCTCGATCCGCGGCATGCCCAGCGACTACACGCTGATCCTCATCGACGGCCGCCGCCAGAACGTGGCCGGCGACGTGACGCCCAACGGCTTCGGCGCCGCGCACACCAGCTTCATGCCGCCGCTGGCGGCCATCGAGCGCATCGAGGTCATCCGCGGCCCGATGTCCACGCTGTACGGCTCCGACGCCATGGGCGGCGTGGTCAACATCATCACGCGCAAGGTGGCGCGCGAATGGGGCGGCCAGGTCACGATGGAAACCGGCATTCCGCAGGACAGCGAGTGGGGTT
The DNA here is from genome assembly GCF_058787635.1 of Variovorax sp. FW305-3-2-15-B-LB1. Classification (NCBI taxonomy): domain Bacteria; kingdom Pseudomonadati; phylum Pseudomonadota; class Betaproteobacteria; order Burkholderiales; family Comamonadaceae; genus Variovorax; species Variovorax sp. FW305-3-2-15-B-LB1. Next base: position 28,829 of record NZ_JBYSZY010000051.1, read on the forward strand.
CGCAGACGCGCTCCAGCGTGTACCTGAGCGGCCCCGTCGCCACCGACCTGCTGGGCCTGACCCTGCGCGGCAACATCTACCGCCGCGAAGCCGCCGACTGGGTGCTGGCCCCCGGCCAGGCGCAGCCCGCGACGGCGCGCAACCCGGCGCCCGCCGAGAGCCGCCAGCACAGCGTGGGCGGGCGTTTGATGCTCACGCCCAACCGCCAGCACGACATCTGGCTCGACGTCGAATCGGGCCGCAGCTGGTACGACAACGAAGACGGCCGGCTGGGCACGCGCGATGCCGCCGCGCCCACCCGCACCGGCAACAACCCGCCGGGCTACCTGGACGCGCTGCGCTTCAACCGCGACCAGGTCGCCATCGGCCACACCGGGCGCCTGGGCTTCGGCACGGTGGAAAGCAGCCTGATGCACACCACGACCGAGACCGTCGGCCGCACGATTCCCGGCGGCGCCATTCCGCGCAATGCCGCGGCCCGACGCACCGTGTACTGGCTGAACGAAGCCGACCGCGGCCGCGAACGCGAACTCAAGACCACCAACCTCGTGCTCGACAGCAAGCTCGTCGCGCCGGTGGGCGACGCCCACGTGCTCACCGTCGGTGGCCAGTGGTGGGACGCCAAGCTGGTCGACGGCCTGCTGCCCCGCTCGCAGAGCCAGACCATGTGGGCGCTGTTCGCCGAAGACGAATGGCGCCTCGCGCCCGGCCTCACCGCCACGCTGGGCGGGCGCTACGACCACCACAGCGCCTTCGGCGGCCACGTGAGCCCGCGCGGCTACCTGGTCTGGGACGCCACGCCGCAGTGGACCTTCAAGGGCGGCGTCAGCAAGGGCTTTCGCGCGCCGCGCCTGAACCAGCTGATCGACGGCATCAGCGGCGTGAGCGGCCAGGGCGCCACGCTCAACATCGGCAACCCGAACCTCAAGCCCGAGACCAGCACCAGCACCGAGCTGTCGGCGCTGTTCAACAACCAGAAGGGCCTGACCGCCTCGGCGACCCTGTTCCACAACAAGGTGAAGGACAAGATCGCCAGCGGCGGCGACTGCAGCGTGGCGCGCATCTCCAGCTGCGTGGTCGACCCCACCGCCAACTACTCGGTCAACGTCGACCAGGCCAAGACCTGGGGCATGGAGCTGAGCAGCCGCGTGCAGCTCACCAAGGCCTGGGGCCTGAAGGCGGGCTACACCTGGACCGACAGCGAAGTGATCGAAGGCGGCGTGAAGAACGGCAAGCTGGCCGACACCGCGCGCCACCTGCTGCACGCGCAGGTCGACTGGAACCCCGACGCCAAGTGGCGCTTCTGGCTGCGCGGCGAATACCGCGGCAAGAGCCCGCGCTTCACCGGCGACCCGGCCCGCCTCACGGGCAACAACCTGGCGATCTACCGCGCGGTGGGCGACATCAAGGCGTACCACCTGTTCCACCTGGGCGGCTCCTACCAGGTGTCGAAGAACGTGCGCCTGAACGCCAACATCAACAACCTGTTCAACAAGGACTTCCGCAAGTTCCAGCAGGTGAACCTGGCGGGCACCTCGGCCTGGGTCAACGAGTACTTCCAGGGCGGCGCGTCGGTGGCGGGCACCACGCCGGCGGGACGCACGATCTGGCTGTCGGCGAACGTGACGTTCTGACGCTGGCGGCGACCGTGGCGGGCCGCGCGGACCTCAGGGGTTTGCGCGCGCCTGCCACACCAGCGTGGCCGCGCTCAGGTCTTCGAGCGCGCTGCCCACGGCCTTGAACACCGTGCGCTCGGCATCGCCCGTGCGCCCGGGCCGCGTGCCGCGGCACAGCTCGGCGAGCGTGCCCTGCACCGCGTCGGCACGCAAGGTGCCGGCCGCGATCGCATCGAGCAGATCGCCGGCCTTCTGCAAGGCCTCGGGCGTGTCGATGAAGGTGCGCGTGCCGTCGAAACAGTGCACATCGGCTTCGCGCATCGCCGGCGTGAAGCTGCCGATCAGGTCGAGGTGCACGCCCGGCGCGAGCCACTCGCCGCGCACCAGCGGCGTGGTCGCCAGCGTGGCGCAACTCACGATGTCGGCACTGCGCACGGCCGCTTCGAGGTCGGTGCCGGCCGCCTGCGCGTTCCATCCTTCACTGCGCCATTGCTCGGCCAGCGCTTCGGCGCCATCGGGCCGGTGGTTCCACACCCACACCTCGTCGATGGGGCGCACGCTCGCATGCGCGGCGGGCAGCATGCGCGCGATGCGGCCGGTGCCCAGCACCAGCAGCTTGCGCGCGTCGGCGCGGGCCAGGAACGAGGCGCCCAGCGCCGAGGCGGCCGCCGTGCGCCGCGCCGTGATCTCGTTGCCGTCCATCATCGCCAGCGGCACGCCGGTGCGTGCGTCGTACAGCACGTAGGTCGCGTGCAGCCCCGGCAGGCCGCGCGCGCCGTTGCCCGGAAAGATGTTGATCGTCTTGATGCCCAGGAAGCCCGTGTCGCTCCACGCCGGCATGATCAACACCGTGCCGCGCGTGGCCGCGTCGCCGCCGGTCTCGATGCTGTGCACGTGGCGCGGCGGCACCTGCGCCTCGGCCGCGAAGGCGGCGCGCAGCGCGGGCACCAGCTGCTCGAAACCCAGGGGTGCGGCGGTGGCGGCTTCGTCGAAGTGTTTCATGGGCGGGAAGGCAGCGCCGGGGCGCTGTCGAAGAAGGTGGTGAGGGCTTGCTGGTACGTGGCGCCAAAGCGCGGCGCCGCCATCGGTTCGAGGTGGCCGGCGCCCGGCACCTCGATCAGCTGCTTGGGTTCTTTCGCGTCGGCCAGCAGGCGCTGCGAGTGGCCGTGCGGAATCACCGCATCGGCCGTGCCGTGGATCAGCAGCAGCGGAATCGGCGCAAGGGCCGCGACGAACTTCGAGGCCGCGTAGTCGTCGCGCACCAGCAGGCCGGCGCCCGGCAGCTTGTCGTTGGCGATGGAGCGGTACGAATAGAAGGTCGACTCGATCGCCACCGCCTTCACGCCGGCCCGGTTGCCCGAGCCCACGGCCGCGATCGCGTTCGTGCCGCCCAGGCTCTGCCCGAAGACGAACAGCCGCGACGCATCGACGTCCGCGCGAGCGCGCACATGGTCGAGCGCGGCATTCGAATCCTCGAACACGCCGCGGGGCTCGGGCTCGCCGTCCGATTCGCCATAGCCGCGGTAGTCGAACACGAAGACGTTGTAGTCCTGCGCGGGCAGCCACGCGACGAAACGCCAGTGGCTGCTCATGTTCTGCGCGTTGCCGTGGAAGTGCACCACCGTGCCTTTCGCCGTCTTCGGGTCAGTCCGGCCCGCAGCGGGAATGAACCAGCCACTCAGGCGCGTGCCGTCGGCGCTGGTGAAGCGCACGTTCTCGTAGCGCAGGCCCAGCGCGTCGGGCGTTTCGTAGCGCACGCGGTCGGGGTAATAGAACATCGACTGCACGCAGCCGCCGAGCAGGAAGAGGGGCAGGGCGGCGAGCGGCAGCTGCCACCAGCGGCGCGTCGATGTTGTTGTCGTGGTCATGCCTGCCGGCTTTCGGCGAGCATGTTGCAGAAGAGCGCGCCTTGCTCGATGGCGTCGTCCAGTGCCACGTGCGTGTGCGGCAGCCCGGCGTCGAACCAGCGGCGCGGCATCGCGCGCTTGGTGCTGTCGCGGTAGCCGATCTTCAGCAGGGCCATCGCGAAGCTCTTCATGTCGAGCGCCGAATGGCTGAACGGGCTCTCGCCCGCGAAGCGCATCAGGTACCAGTAGACGAACAGGAAGTCGAAGCCCGCCGGGTACGCCACGAACACCGGCCGCGCCTTCAGCCCCTTGAGCCACGCGACGTAGTTCTTCATGGCATGCGTCGGGTCCTGCAGGTCGGTGCGGCACGCGGCCCAGGCCTCGGGCTGGGTTTGCCACCAGGCGGCGGTTTTTGGATCGGCCTCGGCGCCGGGCAGCGTGTGCAGGTTGGCGCTGAACGTAGAAACGAGTTGTTTGTCGGCCGTGTAGGCGGCCGAGCCGAAGCTGAGCATCGAGTGCGGGCCGGGGATCGGGCCGTCGGTTTCGACGTCGGTGCTGATGTAGATCTCGGTCATGGGCGAAGGATCGTCGCGGGGTCCGCGAGCGGGAAGACATGCATGTCCAACCACTGCCCCGACGCGTTCTCGATAAGCACAACCTCCGTGCAGCGCGCCTGCACCGGCCCCGATGCAAGCAGCCGCGCCTGCAATTCGATGGCCGCTTCTTCCGCATGCAGCGCGTTGCCATGCGCCACCGACAGATGCGCAACGATGTCGTCATGCAAGCCGTCGTACGGCGGGAAGTCGGGAAACTCTTTCATCAGCGCACGCGTCATCTCGATGAACGGCGCGGCGGGCTCCGGTGCGAGGTAGGCGGTCTCGGGAAAGCGCCCGACCTTGCCGAGAGCAAAGGAGAACGACGCCGTGCGCTGCAGAACCCGCCGCGCGCGGGCGAGCACCTCGTCGGTGATCAACGCCGGGTCCATGAAGGGCACGAGCAGCGTGATGTGGGCGGGCACGCCGAGCGCCACGGTGGGGTCGAAGCGGCGGCGAAGGTCTGCGGCGATGGGTTCAGCCGCGGGAACCTTCACGGCGAATGCGGAGATGGGCATCGGGCGGAGGATAGCCCACGCCCTCAGGGGCGCGCATCGGCTGAAACGCGCGCCCAGTCCAGCCCCATCTTGGCCAAGTACTTGCGCAGCCGGTCCGCATCGTTGACCACGCTGCGCTGCGTCCGCGAGGCCTGGAACAGCTGGCGCCCCGCCTCCGACAGGCTGCGTGCCGGCCGGCACACACGCACCACCGCTTCGAGCTGCAGGCGATCGAACAGGTCGAGCGCGGCGAACTTCTCTTCGCCGAGCAAGGCTTCCAGGTCAACCTCATCGTCCGCCGCCACTGAAGCGCCCGTGCCCTCGTGCTTCCACAGCCAGCGCAGCCGCGCGATCTCCGCCTCGACCAGCGCGACCGCGATACGACCGCCGTCAGCCAGCGTGGCAAGCCGCGTCACGCTGGCCGACAGGTCGCGGAAGTTGCCGCGCCAGATCGCCTCGCTGCTTTGCGCAAAGCGCAGGTAGGCCGTGCGCGCCTCGGCGTTGAAGCGCACCACGCGGTGGTTCTCGGCCGCGTGCAGGGCCAGCAGGTGGTCGAGGTTGGGCTCGATGTCCTCGGGCCGCTGTGCGAGGCCGGGCAGGTCGTAGGTCCAGAGGTTGATGCGCGCGAACAGGTCTTCGCGAAAGCGCCCCTGCGCCACGTCGCGGCGCAGGTCGCGGTGGGTGCCGGCGATGAGCTGGAAGTCGCTCTCCACTTCCTTGTCGGCGCCCACGGGGAAGAAGCGTTTTTCCTCGATGGCCTTGAGCAGCATCGCCTGTTCGTCCAGGCCGAGCTCGCCGATCTCGTCGAGAAACAGCGCGCCCTGGTGCGCGGTGCGCAGCAGCCCCGCGCGGTCGCTCGCGGCGCCGGTGAACGAACCCTTCTTGTGCCCGAACAGCGTGGAGGCTGCACCGTCGCCGCGCAGCGTGGCGCAGTTCACCTCGACGAACGGCCCCGTCACCTGGTGGCGCGCCTGCTTCAGCTCGAACATGCGGCGCGCCAGGAACGACTTGCCCGCGCCCGTCGGCCCCACCAGCAGGATCGGCGCGCGCGAGCGCACGGCCACGCGCTCGATCTCGTCGATGAGCGCGTTGAAGCGCGCATTGCGCGTGGCGATGCCGCTCTTCAGGAAGGCGACCGCGTCGCGCTGGTCGGCGTCGAAGCGGCGCGCGATCGGGTCGTAGCGCGACAGGTCGAGGTCGATGAGCGCGACCTTGCCGGCGTCGCCCTGGCGCTGCTTGCGCGGCGGCGAGGTCTGGGCCAGCACGCCCGGCACCACGCGCGATTCCGACAGCAGGAACATGCAGATCTGCGCCACGTGCGTGCCCGTGGTGATGTGCGTCCAGTACTGCTCGCGCTCGGGCTGGAAGGGGTAGGCGCGCGCCCAGTCGTACAGGCGCGTGTAGACCTCGCCGAAGTCCCACGGGTCTTCGAGGTCGAAGGGCACGAGGTTGACGGTGGTCTCGGGCGACACGGCGGCGATGTCGGCCTTCACCAGCTCGGCCAGCGCCGTGTGCTTGCGCGTGTGCAGCAGCTCGATGCGCGCCACCATCATGTCGTCGTGCTGCGCGAGCGAGACCGTGGGGCGCCACTTGTTCCAGCGCCCCGCGCCCTGGCCGGCATCGAGCTGGGTGCCGAGGAAACCGATGACGACGATGGGCTTCATGGATAAAAGACTAGCTGAAATTCTAGAAATTATCCGAATGCTAGCAAGGGATGGGCGCCGTGTCACACCGGATGAAGAAGAAATTTCCCTTTCCGGTCAATGACTTGCATCGCCGTCACCGTGTTCCGGGGCGCCGGGCGCGCAAGTTGGCACGCTCGCTGCAATAGAGAGTCTGTCCGGATGCAGTTCATCCGCTCCCAGGTGCCGCATGAAAGCGGCCCGGTGCCGCAGGCCAGACCTGTTCTTGGGTCCGCGGTATGCCGCTGTTGAACTGCTTTGGTCACTGGACTTGTTCCAGTCTGCTCATGGTGGAGCACCGTGCTAACCACGCGGCGTGGCGGGTTCGATTCCCGCAAACAACCTTCGGCGGTGTTCGCACCGCCGCTTTGATGGGGGCGAAAGCCCCACCGCCCCGGCACACCGGAGCGAGGCGCAGGGCAGGGCCCGGCCGAGCGACACCGTGCCAGTGCAGGCGGCTTGCGCATCGCGCGTTCTGCCAGGAACCGCATGCAGCCATCGACGCAGAAGGAGGCGATGGCGCAGCCACCGCACCGACCCGTCGACCGCTGCGTTGCTGACCTCGCAAGCCACGGTGCCCGCCGCCTGCCCTTCGTGGGCCCCGATACCTGATCTGCAAGGCAGACGAACAACGAACGACAACCGCAACGAAGAAGAAGAGAGAGGAAGAAAAAATGCTGGGATTCACCCAATTCACCGTGAAGAAGAACGAACGCGTGCTGCTGCTGCGCAACGGCGATTTCGCGGGCCTGTACGCCGCGGGCAAGTACCGTGTGTTCACGGGCTTCGACACCGTGCAGCTCGAACGCTTCTCGCTGGCCGAGCCGGCCTTCGACCACGAGCTGGCCGACTACTTCCTGGCGCGCGAGCCGCAGCTGGTGCAGCGCGAGTTCGTGCAGGTGTCGCTGGGCGAGACCGAGGTCGGCCTGCGCCATGAAGACGGCGTGCTGGTGCAGGTGCTGCCGCCCGCCACCCGCAAGCTCTACTGGCGCGGCCTGCGCGAGCAGCGCGTCGACGTGATCGACGTGGCCGCCGATGCACGCCTGCCGGCCGAGCTGCTGGCCAAGCTGCAGAGCGTGGCGCTGCGTCCGCGTGCGGTGCAGGGGCTCGAAGGCGTGCTGCTGGTGCAGGTGCCCGAGTTCCACGCCGGCGTGCTGACCCTCGAAGGCCAGATGCAGGCGCTGCTGCCGCCGGGCAACCACGGCTTCTGGCGCTTCAACCGGCAGGTGGCCGTGACCAGCGTGGACCTGCGTTCGCAGATCGCCGAAGTGAGCGGCCAGGAAATCCTGACCCGCGACAAGGTGGGGCTGCGGCTGAACCTGTCGGCGGTGTGGCGTTTCACCGATGTGCGCCAGGCCCTGGCGCAGATGCCCAAGCCGGCCGAGCATGTGTACCGCGAGCTGCAGTTCGGCCTGCGCGCGGCGGTGGGCGAGCAGACGCTCGACGCCCTGCTGGAGAACAAGTCGGCCATCGACCAGACGGTGCTGGCGCAGGTGCGTGAGCGGTTGGAAGGTTCGGGCCTGGTGCTGGAGAGCGTGGGCGTGAAGGACATCATCCTGCCGGGCGAGATGAAGACCATCCTCGCGCAGGTGGTGGAGGCCGAGAAGTCGGCCCAGGCCAACGTGATCCGTCGCCGCGAGGAAACCGCGGCCACGCGCTCGCTGCTGAACACCGCGAAGGTGATGGAGGGCAACCCCGTCGCCTTGCGCATGAAGGAACTCGAGACGCTGGAACGCGTGGCCGAGCGCATCGACAAGATCTCGGTGGTCGGCGGCCTGGACCAGGTGCTCAACGGACTCGTGACGCTGCGGCCGAACGGGTCCTGAGCGGTAGAGAAATAAGAGAGACACGGGCACGCAGGCACAGAAGGGAGCGCCACTGCCAAAAATGTTTGAAATTGCCGGCAGCCTGGGTAAGACCAGGTACGGCGGGCAAGTCGGTTGACGAGCAAGGTTGAGGATGCAGGTGCTGGCTCCGATGACGGGTCTGTCACTGGCGCGCGTTTCCAATCGTCGACTGGGCCATCGGACTCAAACACCATGGTCGCCGTATTGATGCGGGTTCGAATCCCGCCGTGTCCACCAACGAGTGTGAAGAATAGATAGATAGAGAGAAGAGGAAAGAAAAATGACGAACTACAAACTGCATGAAGTCGCCAACGGCGTCCCCGTGAAGATGTGGACCAATGGCGTGCCCGTGGAAGACGAGGCGCAGAAGCAGCTCGAGAACGCCGCGCGCCTGCCCATCGTGTTCAAGCACATCGCGGCCATGCCTGACGTGCACTACGGCATCGGTGCGACCGTGGGGTCGGTGATCCCGACCTTCAAGGCCATCATCCCCGCCGCGGTCGGCGTGGACATCGGCTGCGGAATGATGGCCTGCAAGACCACGCTCAACGCACGCGACCTGCCCGACAACCTGGGCCCGCTGCGTTCGGCGATCGAGAAGGCCGTGCCGCACGGAAGCAACCCCAAGCGCATGGGCCGCGACAAGGGTTCGTGGGAAACCCCGCCCGACGAAACCGATGCCGCCTGGGCCAAGCTGGTGGACGAGTTCGAACTGATCTGCGAGGACCATCCACGCATCAAGAACACGAACAACCACAAGCACCTGGGAACGCTGGGTACCGGCAACCACTTCATCGAGGTGTGCCTCGACGAAGCGGGCGCCGTGTGGTTCATGCTGCACTCGGGTTCGCGCGGCGTGGGCAATGCCATCGGCACGCACTTCATCGAACTCGCGAAGAAGGACGCGCAGCTGCACCAGCGCAACCTGCCCGACCAGGACCTGGCGTACTTCGAAGAAGGCGCCCAGTACTTCGGCGACTACGTGCGTGCGGTGGGCTGGGCCCAGAAGTTCGCACGGGCGAACCGCGAAGTGATGATGCAGCGCGTGGTCGCGGCCGCGCGCAAGGTCATCACGAAGCCGTTCGAAGCGCACGTGGAAGCGGTGAACTGCCACCACAACTACGTGAGCCGCGAGACGCACTTCGGGCAGGACGTGCTCGTGACCCGCAAGGGCGCGGTGAGCGCGAAGCTCGGCGAACTGGGGATCATCCCCGGCAGCATGGGCGCCAAGAGCTACATCGTGCGCGGCAAGGGCAACCCCGAGAGCTTCATGAGCTGCAGCCACGGCGCGGGCCGGAAGATGAGCCGGACGAAGGCCAAGAAGCTCTTCACCGTCGCCGACCAGATCGCTGCGACCGAAGGCGTGGAATGCCGCAAGGACGCCGACGTGATCGACGAGATCCCGATGGCCTACAAGGACATCGACGCGGTGATGGAGGCGCAGAAGGACCTGGTGGAGGTGGTTTACACGCTCAAGCAGGTGGTGTGTGTGAAGGGCTGACCGTGGGCATCGAGTACCGCATCAAGTTCGCATTGCCGTCGCGCGAAGTCGCGCAAGGCATCTGCAGGAAGGCAGGCATCGGCGGCCATCTGAACGTCGAGGGCGAGCGCGCGGATTTCTATCCGGCGCCGCCTTCGACGCCTTCGGAATGGGCACAGGCCATGGTCAGCATCGAGGCGGATGGCTTTGTGGTCTGCCTGCTTGCGAACACCGACTTTGCGCGACAGGTGTTGGGCAGCATCGTTCAACTCGCTGCGGGCGAAGGTATCGTGACAGTGGAGGAGCTATAGGAGGGGGGTCGGAAGACCGACCTGCCTTCGTAGCGACGTACTGCGGAGGTTCAAAGAAAAATGAAAAGCAACAAGCAGCGGCGTGCCGAAATCAAGGCGCACCGCCTCGACCGCGCCGCGCGCGCCGTGGCATTGCAGCAGCGCCAGGCCGATGCACGGCTGCTGCGCGCCGAAGGCATGGTCGCGGCCGACACGGCCTTGCTGGCCGCGCACAACAACACCTACGGACCGTTGCCCACCTTCTACGTCGACAAGGCGTTCACCTGCCGCGATTGCGGGGCACAAGAAGTGTGGACGGCCAAGCAGCAGAAGTGGTGGTACGAGGTGGCGCTCGGCAGCATCCACAGCACGGCGGTGCGCTGTCGCGCATGCCGGCTCGGGACCGCGCAAACAAGAACAACGACAAACGACTGAACAAAAAAAGAAAGAAGTGTCCCGATGACGGAAGCACAAGAAGAACAACGAGCGCTCGATGCCGTCGAACTCGACGGCTCCCAAGGCGAAGGCGGTGGCCAGATCCTGCGCACCGGCCTCGCGCTGTCGATGGTCACGGGCCGGCCGCTGGCCATCGCGAAGATCCGCGCGGGCCGGGCCAAGCCGGGCCTGATGCGCCAGCACCTGGCGTGCGTGCACGCGGCCGCTGAGATCAGCGGCGCGCAGGTCGAGGGCGCCGAACTGGGCTCGCAGTCGCTGCGCTTCGTACCGGGGCCGGTGCGCGCGGGCGACTACCGTTTTGCGATCGCCGGCGCGGGCAGCTGCATGCTGGTGCTGCAGACGGTGCTGCCGCCGCTGCTGCTGCAACCCGCGGGGCAGGTGAGCCGTCTGCGGCTGAGCGGTGGCACGCACAACCCGATGGCGCCGCCGTTCCACTTCCTGGAGCGCGCGTTCGCGCCGCTGGTACGTCGCCTCGGCGGCGACCTGCAGCTGGTGCTGCGCCGCTGCGGCTTCTATCCGGCCGGTGGTGGCGAGGTGGACGCGACGATCGTGCCGGCGGCGGACGGCGCGCGGCTGCAGGCCTTCGACCTGCTGTCGCGCGGCCATCTGCTGGCGGGCCATGCGGAGTGCCTGGCGCCCGGCCTGCCGCGCCATGTGGCGGCGCGCGAACTCGAGACGGTGGGGGCGGCGATGGGCTGGTCGGCGCAGGCCGAGCAGCTGCGCACGGTGCCGACGCGCCAGAACGAAGGACCGGGCAATGCGCTGCTGGTGACGCTGGCCTACGCGCACCTCACCGAGGTGTTCACGGCCTTCGGCGAGAAGACGCTGAGCGCGGAGCAGGTGGCGCACGGCCTCGTGAAGGAGGTGCGCGCCTTCCAGAAGCACGAGGACGCGGCCGTGGGGCCGCACCTGGCCGATCAGCTCGCGCTGCTGCTGGCGCTGGCGGTGTTCCGGCAACCGGGGCAGTCGGGCGCGTTCACCTGCAGCGAAGTGACGCCGCACACGCGCACGAACTGCGCGGTGATCGAGCGCTTCCTGCCGGTGCGCTTCACGATCACCGAGGCCGCAGGCCCGCGCGCGGCGCGGGTGCAGGTGGCGTCGTGATTACAGGCCGGCCTGGCGCGTGAAGCTCACGGCCGGCTTCTTGTAGGCGGCGGGCACTTCGTCGCGGTAGAAGGCGCGGCGGTCCAGGCTTTGCAGCGGGTTGTGGGCAGCGGCCACGGCCTGGTCGCGCACGGCCTGGCGGTCGAGCGTGGAGGTCACGGCCACGGTGCCTTCGGCGGCGGCGTCGGAGTACTCGTTGCCATTGCGCGCGGCGGCGACGGCCTGGGTGCGCACGTCGGCGCGGCTGGCGGCCGAGGTGATGGCGTGCACGCCTTCATACGTTTCGGCGTGGGCCGCGCCCACGGTGCCCAGCAGGGCGAAGGCGGCGGCGGAAATGGCGAGGAGTTGCTTGCTGTTCATGATGAGATTTCCCTTGAGTCTGTGGGCGGCGGACAGTCGTCGTTGCCACAAGCTGCAGTGTGAAACCGCATCACGGAAGGCGCTGTGCGTTTGCGCACCGAATCCGGCAGGTGGTGCTCAGGCCGCTTTTGCTGCGCGTGAATACATCACGGCCAGCGGCTCGGAGCGCCCGCGCACGTTCAGCGTGTCGACCGGCCCCAGCGTTGCTTCGGCGCCGGCCTGTTGCGCCGCGAACTGCGAGACCACGAGCCGCGCCGAGGCGGTCTTGGAATGGTCCTGCAGGCGGCTCGCGGTGTTGACCACTTCGCCGATGGCTGTGAAGGTGGTGGTCTCGAGGTAGCCGACCTCGCCGACGGCCGCGCGCCCGGCGTGCAGGCCCATGCCGAAGTCCAGGTGTTGGCCGAACTGGGCCTGGAAGTCGACGTTCCATGCGTCCATGCGCTCGCCGATGAGTTGGGTGGCGTGCAGGGCCTGCCGGCAGGCGGTGGGCAGGTCGCTCTCGAGGCCGAAGATGGCCATCACGCTGTCGCCGATGAACTGGTTGGGCACGCCGCCGCTCTCGCGCACGGCGGCGCCCACGATGGCGAAGTAGCGGTCGAGCACGTAGGCCAGGTCGAAGGGCCATTGCCGTTCCGACAGGCCCGACCAGCGCCGCAGGTCGACGAACAAAATCGCCACGTCGCGCTCGTGCCCGAAGCGGCCGACCGGTGCGGGCCGGCCTTCGCGCGGCAGCGGCGCGAACAGCGGCGTCACCTCGATGCTGCCGCGCGGGCGCAGCTGGCAGGCCAGCCGCACGTCGTGCGGGGCGCGCACGCGTTCGAGCGTGCGCTGCTCGTCGCGGCCCGGCATGCCGATGTGTTCGGGCGCACCGCCCACGCGCACGCGGCAGGTGGAGCAGCGCGCGCGCCCGCCGCAGATCGACACGTGCGCGATGCCGTGCGAGCGGCTGGCTTCGAGCACGCTCCAGCCGGGCGGCACGTGCACGGTGCGGTCGGGGTAGCGCAGCGCGACGGTGGCACCGCTTGCGCGTCGCGCGAGTCTGCTGCGCGCCGCGTAGGCCGCGAGCAGGGCCAGCAAGGCCAGCGCGTAGTAGAGCTTGAGGTTGGTCTCGGCGGCGTTGAGCGCGCGGCCCTGTTCGGGTGTCGGCAGCACGACGGGCGGCACGCCGGTCCACTGGAACTCGCGCCCCATCGAGACGAAGCCCATCGCGGCGGTCACCGGCAGCAGCACGGCCACCGCGAGCAGCGGCGCGAACAGGCGCCGGTAGAGCGGGCGCACGCGCAGCGCGAAGTGCAGGCCGAGGCAGCCGTGGGCCCAGGCGGCGAGCATCATGCCCAGCTGCGCGCCCGCGCCGGCCAGGTCCCACAGGCCCCAGACCACGCGCACGTACGAACCCTCGATGCCGTAGGCCAGCCAGGCGCCGCGCATGGCGGTGAGGTGGGTGGCCAGCAACAGCGGCAGCGCAAAGCCCAGCAGCACGCGCAGGGCTTCGAGCGGCGGCATGCGCAGGGTGCGGCGTTCCCACAGCGCGGCCACGGCGAGCACGAGGTGGGTGAGGGCGGCGCCGTACAGCAGCAGCGTGCCGGGCAGGCTGTGCCAGAACTTCTGCACGCCGCGCAGCACGGTTTCGGCCGCGGCGAAGGAGACGATGCCCAGCGAATGGTTCAGCAGGTGCGCCGTGATGTAGGCCATCAGCACCAGCCCGCTCGCCCAGCGGAGGTTGCGCCGTGTCGGCGTTCTCAGCAAAAAAGGGGAAGGAGGGGAACGTCTGTCCATGAACGGGTTCGAAGCGGCACCCGAGCATAATGCGCGCGCCTCGATGACCACCGGCATGGCCCTACCCGAACCCACCCCCCGCTCCAGCCTCGCGCTGCGCCGCATCGCGCTGCTCGAAGGCCTGTCCGACGACCGCTTCGACCATCTGGCGCGCCAGTGCCTGTGGCACAGCGTGGCGGCCGGCAAGCCGCTGATGCTGCGTGCCGACCTGCAGGGCGAGGTGTTCCTGCTGGTGTCGGGCCGCGTGCGGGTGACGACCTACGCGGCCAACGGCCGGCAGGTGACGTTCCGCGATTCGGAGGCCGGCGCGCATTTCGGCGACATCGCCGCTTTGGACGGCGGGCCGCGTTCGGCCGACGTGGTCACGCTCGAACCCTGCGTGGTCGCCAGCCTGGACCGCACGGCCTTCCTGGCGCTGCTGCGCGAGGAGCCGCTGGTGGCCGAGCGCGTGATGCAGCGGCTGGCCGCGCTGGTGCGGCAGCTGTCGGAGCGGGTGATCGACCTGAGCACGCTGGGCGTGCAGAACCGCCTGCATGCCGAACTGCTGCGCCTGGCGCGCGAGGCCGGCATCGACGGTAACGAGGCCCGGCTGGAGCCCGCGCCCAAGCACGCGGCACTGGCCAGCCAGATCAGCACCAACCGCGAGCAGGTGACCCGCGAACTCAACACGCTGGTGCGCGGCGGCGTGCTGCGCAAGGACGGCAAGGCGCTGGTGGTGGCCGATGCCGAGCGCCTGGCGCTGATGGTGTCGCAGGTGCGCGGCGACTAGATCAGTTCCAGCGGCCGTTGGAGCCCGCCACGCTGTAGCGGCCGGCGCCCATCAGCGCCACGCTCAGTGCGCCGAACAGGTACAGGCCCTGCAGCTCCAGCGCCCAGCCGCCTTGCTTGGTCAGCGCAAACAGGTCGGCCATGTGCACGAGGCCGAAGGCGAAGAGCATGTTGATCACCACCACGGCGGCGGCGGCGCGCGTCCACAGGCCCGCGATCATCAGGAGCGGCGCGACGATCTCGCCCACGAACACGAGGTAGGCCAGCCCGCCGGGCAGGCCGGCCTTGGCCAGCATGCCGCCGATGAAGCCGACGCCGGCCGAGAGCTTGAAGATGCCGTGCAGCAGCATCAGCACGCCGACCGACACGCGCAGCACCAGCTTGCCGGCGTCGTCGCGGGCCGCGGGCGTGGCAAGGAACGACGAAGAGGAAGACGCCGAAGCGGCGGAGGCGATCGGGGCAGCCTGGGTGTTCATGGCGAATCCTTGAGTGGAAGAAAAAAGGAAGAAGGCCGCCGCGGACTGCGGCGGTTGCCATGCCAGTGTGAGAGCCCCGTCGCCGCCGGTCGGTGCGTTTACGCACACTTTTCGGCGGTTGGGTCGCTGCCGCCGGGCCTCAGTCGCCCTTGTAGCCCGAGGCCTTGATCACCGGCAGCCAGCGCGCGGCCAGCGCGTCGGTGTAGCGCACCACCTCTTCGCTCGACGCGCCGGGCAGCAGGTCGTAGCCCACGCGGCCGAGCTTTTCGCGCACGTCGGGCAGGGCCAGCACCTTGCGCACGGCCCGGTTCCACTGGGCCAGCGTGGCGGGCGCGGTGTTGGCGTGGGCGTACAGCACATAGCGCGACGAGGCCACGAGCGTCGGGTAGCCCGACTCGGCAAAGGTCGGCACGTCGGGCAGGCCGTCGGCGCGCTTGTCGCCGGCCACGGCCAGCACGCGCAGCTTGCCCGCGCGGTGGTACTCGGTGAGGGTGGTTGTGGCGTCCATGCCCGAGGCCACCTGGCCGCCGATCAGCTCGGTGACCATGGCCGCGCCGCCGCGGTAGGGCACCAGGGTGGCGCCGCTGCGCGACAGGGCCACGAAGTCCATCGCCAGGAAGTGCAGCAGCGAGCCCACGGTGGTGATGCCGATCGAGCCCTGGTCGGGGTGGGCCTTGGCGGCCTGGACGAACTGGGCCAGCGTCTTCACCGGCGAGGCGGCGCTCACGGCCAGGCCGAACTGGATGCCGCTCACGTCGGTCACGGGCTTGAAGTCGGTGGCCGGGTTGAAGCGCATGTTGGCGTAGATGGCGGGGCCGATGAACATCGGGTCGACCGGCGCCAGCAGCATGGTGGTGCCGTCGGCGGGGCTGTTCTTCAGCACCTCGGCCGCCAGCCGCGTGCCGGCGCCGGGACGGTTGCCGACCATGACCGGGCGGCCGAGCTCGTCCTTGAGTTTTTCGGACAGCAGCCGGCCCATGAAGTCGGCCGGGCCGCCGGCCGGGAAGGGCACGATCAGGCGGTTGACCGCCGGCTGCGCGTTCGCGCCGTACGGCAGCAGGCCGCCCAGGCCCGTGGCCGCTGCCGCGCGGATGAGGCCGCGCCGCGAGAGTGCCGGGCCGGTGGGGAAAGTGAAGGGGGTCATCGAAAGTCTCCGGGTAGTTGGAATCGTTGGAAGAGCGGGAAAAGAAAGGTCACTGCGCGACCAGCGGCGTGAAGCGCGCCGCGTCTTCGAGCACCTGGCCGGCCTCCAGCAGCAGGTCTTCACGAAAGCGCCAGGCCAGCAGCTGCACGCCCATGGGCGCGCCGCCGGCCATGCCGGTGGGCACCGCGAGGCCGGGCATGCCCAGCGCGGCGGTGGCGAGCAGCGGGCTCTGGGCGTCGATGAGGGCGCGGGCGCGCTCCAGGCTGGCGACGTCTTCGTCCTGCGGACAGGGGCGCTGCCACGACACGGGCATCAGCACCAGCGGATGGGTCTGCATGAACATCGACCAGCTGCGCAGCAGCGCCTGGCGCCGCGCGAGCGCATCCAGAAAACCGTCGCGGTCGGTCTCGGCCATGCCTTCGAGCAGGTAGCGCTGGCTGCGCCGCATGAGGTCGTCGCCGTGCTGCTCGACGCCCGCGATGATGTTGCGGCGGGTGTCGTCCACGATCAGCGTGCGCCACAGGGCGGCGGCTTCGCCGAAGCAGGGCAGCTCGGCTTCGTCGACCGCGTAGCCCGCCTGCTGCAGCCAGCGCGCGGCATCGTCCAGCGCCTGCGTGACGGCCGGGTCGACCGGGATGCCCGGCGCGCGCTTGAACAGCGCCACGCGGATCGGGCCGGCGGGGCGCGGCAGCTCGTGCGGCATGGGCACCCAGTTCGGGTCGCGCGCGTCGGGGCGCGCCATGGCCTCGTAGCCCAGTCGCAGGTCGGCGATGCTGCGCGCCAGCGGCCCCTGCACCGACATGAGCTGCGGCGTGATGCCGCGCTCGCTCGTCGCGCTCGGGTTGAAGGCCGGCACGCGGCCGGCCGTGGGGCGCAGGCCGGCCACGCCGCAGGCATACGCGGGGTAGCGGATCGAGCCGCCGATGTCGTTGCCGTGCGCCAGCGCGCCCATGCCGGCGGCCACCGCCGAGGCCGCGCCGCCGCTGGAGCCGCCGGGGGTGATGGCCGCGTCCCACGGGTTCAGCGTGCGGCCGTGCACGCCGTTGTCGGTGAACCAGCGCGACGAGTAGGTCGCGGTGTTGCTGCGCCCCACGATGACGGCGCCCGCGCTGCGCCAGTGCGCCACCACCGGCGCGTCTTCGCGGGCGATGTGGTCCTTCAGCGGGATCACGCCGTTGGTGGTGGCGTGGCCGGCCTGGTCGACGTTGACCTTGATGCTGACCGGCACGCCGTGCAGCGGGCCCAGCGGCTCGCCGCGCGGGGTGCGTGCGTCGGCGGCGTCGGCGCTGGCCAGGGCTTCGTCGGCCAGCACTTCGGCCAGGGCATTGAGGCGCGGGTTGAGTTCGGCGATGCGCGCGAGCACGCTGGTCGTCACTTCGCGGCAGGACACCTCGCGGCGGCGCACGGCGTCGGCGAGGTCGATGGCGCTGCGCTGCCAGAGGGCGGGGAATGCAGTCATGGGAGGTCTCAAGGAAAGTTCAGGCAAAGGAAACCCCGCACCCCGGCGCGACCGGGGTGAAGGCAAGAGAGAGCAGGAGAAGAGGGCGGCGGCGGGTCAGCCCACGCCGCGCGGGCGTCAGCCGGTCGGTTTCTTCATGAGCAGGCTGCCGCGGTCGACGCGGGATTCGGCCTCCAGGGCCAGGGCTTCGGCGTGTTCCATGTGCACGCGCATGACCTCGCGCGCGCGCGCGGGGTCGCGGGCGCGCAGTGCGTCGAGCAGTTCGGTGTGGCTGTCGACGATCTCCTCGTCGAACTGGTCGAACTCCGTGAGTGCGTTGCGCACGATGATCACGCGGCGGATCACGTCGTTGAGCAGGCGGCACACCAGCGCCAGGAAGGGGCTGCTGCAGGCCTCGGCCAGGCGGTCATGGAACAGCAGGTCGGCCTCGCGGCGCTCGTTCCAGTCGGCGCTGCCGCCGTGCGCCGGGTGGCTGTGGCCGATCAGCGCCTCCAGCGCGGCCAGGTCGGCCTCGGTGAGGCGCGTGGCCACGTTGGCGGCCAGCTCGGGCTCGACCACGCGCCGCAGCGCGTACAGCATCGTGATGTCGACCGGCTGGAAGTACAGGAAGTTCGACACCGCCTGCAGGCACTGCTCGTACGAGGCCTGCGTGAGCGTGGCGCCGCCGTTGGGGCCGGTGCTGATCGCGACCAGCCCCTGCACCTGCAGCGCGGCCAGCGCCTCGCGCACCGTGCCGCGCGACACGCCGAGCTGCTCGATCAGCTCTTTCTCCTGCGGCAGCTTGTTGCCGACCTGCTGCTGGGTCTGCACGACCCAGCGCTTGATGTTGTCGACCACCTGGTCGGAACGCTTCACGCGCTTGTCGCGGGTGAGCGAGGGCTTGGGTTGGGAAGGGGGCATCTGCGTTTCGGGTATTTATGATCATAAATGTCATAAATCTCGAAAACGCTGTCAAGCGGGTTGTCCCGTGAGGGGGGAGCGGGGC
>NZ_JBYSZY010000052.1:0-44577 GCF_058787635.1 Variovorax sp. FW305-3-2-15-B-LB1
GCCCCACACACACCCCACCACCCACTCCGGGAACGCCTCCATGACGATCAAGGACTTCGCCTACGACCACCCCGACCGCGACGTTGCCGCCTTCAAGCGCGCGGTGGCCAACAAGCTGATCTACGCCGTCGGCAAGGACCCCGTGGCCGCCAGCCCCGATGACTGGCTGCACGCCACCGCGCTGGCCGTGCGCGACCAGCTCGTCGAGCGCTGGATGACGACCACGCGCGCCAACTACGCGCAGGACCTCAAGCGCGTGTATTACCTGTCGATGGAGTTCCTCATCGGGCGCACTTTCACCAACGCGCTGCTCGCCGTCGACCTGTACGGCACCGTGCGCGAGGCGCTGGCCGACTTCGGCGTCGACATGGCGGCGCTGGCCGAGCGCGAGCCCGATGCGGCGCTCGGCAACGGCGGCCTGGGCCGGCTCGCGGCCTGCTTTCTCGATTCGATGGCCACGCTCGGCGTGCCCGGCATGGGCTACGGCATCCGCTACGAGTACGGCATGTTCCGCCAGCGCATCGTCGACGGCCAGCAGGTCGAAACGCCCGACTACTGGCTCACGCGCGGCAACCCGTGGGAGTTCCAGCGGCCCGAGGTGAACTACCGCGTGCGCTTCGGCGGCCACGTGCAAAAGCGCGAAGGCAAGAACGCGCCCTACGGCGCGGCCGACTGGGTCGACACGCACGACGTGCTCGCCGTGGCCTACGACACCATCATTCCCGGCTACGGCACGCAGGCCACCAACACCTTGCGGCTGTGGTCGGCGCGCGCCACCGAGGAGATCGACCTGTCGGCCTTCAACCGCGGCAACTACATGGCGGCGGTGGAGAGCAAGAACCACTCCGAGAACGTCTCGCGGGTGCTCTACCCCGACGACTCCACGCCCTCGGGCCGCGAGCTGCGGCTGCACCAGGAGTACTTCTTCTGCAGCGCCAGCGTGCAGGACCTGCTGCGCCGCTACCTGCGCAACCACACGAGCTTCGACCAGCTGTCGGAAAAGGTCAGCATCCACCTGAACGACACGCACCCGGTGCTGGCCGTGCCCGAGCTCATGCGCCTGCTGCTCGACGAGCACGGCCTGGCGTGGGACGTGGCCTGGGGCCACACGCAGAAGGTGTTCAGCTACACCAACCACACGCTGATGCACGAGGCCCTGGAAACCTGGCCGGTCGAGATGCTGGGGCGCATCCTGCCGCGCCACCTGCAGATCCTGTACGACATCAACGCGAAGTTCCTGGCCGCCGTGACGCAGACGCACGGGCAGGACGTCGAGCTGGTGCGCCGCCTCTCGCTGATCGACGAGACCGGCGAGCGCCGCGTGCGCATGGCCTACGTGGCGGTGCTCGCGAGCCATTCGGTGAACGGCGTGTCGGGGCTGCACTCGGAGCTGATGAAGCAGTCGATCTTTGCCGACTTCGCGAAGATCTTTCCCGAGCGCTTCAACAACAAGACCAACGGCGTCACGCCGCGCCGCTGGCTCGCGCAGGCCAACCCGCCGCTGGCCGCACTGCTCGACCAGCGCATCGGCAAGGGCTGGCGGCGCGACCTGTCGCAGCTCGAGGCATTGCGCCCGAT
This sequence comes from Variovorax sp. FW305-3-2-15-B-LB1, assembly GCF_058787635.1. Classification (NCBI taxonomy): domain Bacteria; kingdom Pseudomonadati; phylum Pseudomonadota; class Betaproteobacteria; order Burkholderiales; family Comamonadaceae; genus Variovorax; species Variovorax sp. FW305-3-2-15-B-LB1. The sequence goes on from NZ_JBYSZY010000052.1 coordinate 1,579, forward strand.
GGTCGCGCAGCCCGCCTTCGTGCGCGCCTTTCGCCATGCCAAGCGCGAGAACAAGCTGCGGCTGGCCAACTGGGTCGGCGAACACCTGAAGCTCGACCTGGACACCGACGCGATGTTCGACGTGCAGGTCAAGCGCATCCACGAGTACAAGCGGCAGCTGCTCAACGTGCTGCACGTGATCGCGCGGTACCACCGCATCCTCGATGCGCAGGCCAGCGGCGCGCCGGTCGACATCGTGCCGCGCGTTGTCGTGTTCGCGGGCAAGGCGGCCTCGGCCTATGCGATGGCCAAGCAGGTGATCCGGCTCATCAACGACGTGGCGGCCACCGTGAACGCCGATGCGCGCGTGGGCAAGCTGCTGAAGGTGGTGTTCCTGCCGAACTACAGCGTGAGCCTGGCCGAGATCATCATGCCGGCGGCCGACCTGTCGGAGCAGATTTCCACCGCGGGCACGGAAGCTTCAGGTACCGGCAACATGAAGTTCGCGCTCAACGGCGCGCTCACCATCGGCACGCTCGACGGCGCCAACGTCGAGATGCGCGAGAACGTCGGCCCCGAGAACATCTTCATCTTCGGCCACACCACGCCCGAGGTGGCCGACATCCGCGCACGCGGCTACCAGCCACGCGAGATCTACGAAGAAAACGCCGAACTCAAGCGCGTGCTCGACGCAATCCGCGACGGCGCGTTCTCGCCGGGCGAGCCCGCGCGCTACCAGGGCATCTACGACGCGCTCGTGAACTGGGGCGACCACTACCTGCTGCTGGCCGACTACGCGAGCTATGTCGCGAAGCAGGCCGAGGTCGATGCGCTGTACCGCGATGCGGAGGCGTGGACGCGCATGGCGATCCTCAACGTGGCGGGAATGGGCGCTTTTTCGTCGGACCGGACGATCGCCGAATACGCCCACGAGATCTGGCACACGAAGCCCGTGGTGCTCGGCTGAGGCGAGCGGGCCGGGCCCGCAAGATCAGCGCGTTTTGGCGGGGGCCGCCTCGGCCTCGGTCACGAAGCCGATGCGGCTCAACCCGGCCTTGTTCGCAATGCCCATGAGCGCCACCACCTTGCCGTAGGGCACGGTCTGGTCGGCGCGCAATTGCACCTCGGTGTCCTTGCTGTCGGCGGCGGCCTTTTCGAGCTGGGCGGTCAGCTCTTCATCGGTCACGGCCTTGTCGTTCAGGAAGACCTTGCCCGACGCATCGACCGACAGGCTCACGAACTTCGGCGTGTCGTTGGGCTGGCCCGCGTCGGTCTGCGGCAGGTCGAGCTTGATCGAGCTGGCCATCAGCGGCGCGGTGATGATGAAGATCACCAGCAGCACCAGCATCACGTCGACCAGCGGCGTGACGTTGATGTCGGACAGCGGGCGCTGCCCACCCGCGCCCATGGCTCGCCCGCCGCCTGCGGCGCTGCTGCCCAGTGAGGTGCGTCCGAAGGCCATGGTGTGCGTGGCGCCTTAAACAGGCATCGGCCGCGCGGGCGGCGGTGCGGCGGGTGCCGGCGCTTCGCCGAAGCTGCCGAGCAGGTCATGCGCGAAGCCTTCGAGCTCGGCCTCGACGCGACCCACCACACGGCCGAACACGTTGTAGGCCAGCACGGCCGGAATGGCGACCGCAAGGCCGAAGGCCGTCATGACGAGCGCCTCGCCGACCGGCCCGGCCACCTTGTCGATGGTGAAGCCGCCGGTCTGGCCCGCGATGCCCGCGAGCGCGCCATAGATGCCCCAGACGGTGCCGAGCAGGCCGACGAAGGGCGCGGTGGCGCCGACGGTGGCCAGCAGGATCTGGCCGGCCTGCAGGCGCCGCAGCGCGCCGTGCAATGCACCGCGCAGCACGCGCGTGAGGCGCTGGTTGCGGTCGACCGTGGCGCCCAGCGTGCCGCCGGGGGCTTCGGTGGCGGCCTGGCGCAGCGCGGCCACGGCGGGGCGCACGAGTTCGGCGCGGTCGAAGGCCTGCAGCTTCTGCTCGGCCTCGACCAGGGTGGCCGACTGCCAGAACGCGGCGATGCTGCGCAGCACGTCGCGCGTGCCGCCGCGCAGCAGCCAGGCCTTCCAGAGGATCACGACCCAGCTGGCGATCGACATCGCGAGCAGCAGCGCGGCCACCGAACGGCTGACGCCGTCACCGTGGGTCAGCAGTTCGAGCACGCTCATCCGCGTCCTTGGTTTTGTGCGCCTGGCTTAACGCAGGCCGAGTACGTCGAACATGTCGAACAGGCCGCTGCGCTGGCCGCTCAGGAAGCGCACCGCACGCAGCGCGCCCTGCGCGTAGGTCACGCGGCTGGACGACTTGTGGGAGATTTCGATGCGCTCGCCGATGCCCGCGAACAGCACGGTGTGGTCGCCCACGATGTCGCCGCCGCGGATGGTGGCGAAGCCGATGGTCGACGGGTCGCGCTCGCCCGTGATGCCTTCGCGGCCGTACACGGCGCAGTCCTTGAGGTCGCGGCCCAGCGCGTCGGCGATCACCTCGCCCATCTTGAGCGCGGTGCCCGAGGGCGCATCGACCTTGAAGCGGTGGTGGGCCTCGACGATCTCGATGTCGTAGCCGGTGGCCATCGCACGGGCGGCCATGTCGAGCAGCTTGAGCGTGACGTTGACGCCCACGCTCATGTTGGGCGCCATCATGATGGCGATGTCTTTGGCGATCTCGGCGATCTCGGCCTTCTGCGCGTCGCTGAAGCCGGTGGTGCCGATCACGGCCTGCACGCCCAACTCGCGGCACACGGCCAGGTGCGCCATCGTGCCTTCGGGACGGGTGAAGTCGATGAGCACCTGGGCGTCCTGCAGGCCGGTGCGCAGGTCGGCCACGATGGGCACGCCGCTGGTGAAGCCCAGGAAGGCCGCGGCATCGGCGCCGAGGGCGGCGCTGCCGGCGATGTCGAGCGCGCCAGCGAGGCGGCAGTCGGGCGCGTTGCGCACGGCCTCGATGAGCATGTGGCCCATGCGGCCCGAGGCGCCGGCGATCGCCACCCGGCGCAGCGCGGGAGCGGAGGAAGAAGAATCGGAAGTGGGGGTGATGGTCGGTTCAGTCACGGGGATTCGGTCGTTGAAAAGTCCCTACGGGAGCCATGGACACCGACGAAAGCCACCCCACCGGTCCGGCGGGCACCGCCCGCAGGAGGGGTGGCCGCCGCCGGAGCCCGTGCCGCGCACGCTCAGCGCGCGGCTTCGAGCGGGGGGTAGGCGGCCGGCAGCGCGGGCATGGGGGCTGCCGGGGTGCCGGTGGTGTCGGCTTTCTTGTCGGCCTTGGGCGCGAATTTCTTGAGCTCTTCTTCGGTGGCCTCGAGCTGCGGCACCTTGCCGCTCTTGCGGCGGGTGTCGAGCGTGGCGACGAATTCTTCTTCGCTGGGCATTTCATCGCCCTCGAAGCGGTCCATGAGTTCACCGTTGAAGAACACGGTCAGGCGGCGCTCCTGCGGATCGACGCCCTGGCGGCGGATCGTGAAGACGTAGTCCCAGCGGTTGGCGTGGAAGACGTCGTTCAGCAGCGAGGTGCCGAGGATCTCGCGCACCTGCTGGCGCGACATGCCGGGCTTGAGTGCCGCGACCTGTTCCTTCGACACGAAATTGCCCTGCACCACTTCGACTTTGTAGGGGGTGACGGCAGACAGCGCGCCACGCGTGCGTTCGCTGAAACCGCTGCAGGCACCGAGGGCGAGCGTCGCCGCAATGGCAGCAACCAGCAACCAGGGCCGGCGTTGGAGGATGGCAGGCATGGGAGAAGAGGGGGTAGCGATATGATCGAACATTGTAGCGGCCGAGCCTGAAGGCCCGGCCTCAGCCCAGGGCGCAGGAACCATCATGGCCAACATCGACGAACTCAAGAACACCGGCCTCAAGGCCACCTTGCCGCGACTGAAGATCCTCGAGATCTTCCAGACCGGCAGCCAGCGGCACATGACGGCGGAAGACGTCTTCCGCGTGCTGCTCAACGAACACTCCGACATCGGCCTGGCCACCGTGTACCGCGTGCTCACGCAGTTCGAGCAGGCCGGCATCCTGGAGCGCAGCCACTTCGAAAGCGGCAAGGCGGTCTACGAACTGAACGAAGGCACGCACCACGACCACCTGGTCTGCACCTCGTGCGGCAAGGTCGAGGAGTTCTACGACGCCGAGATCGAGCGGCGCCAGCAGATGATCGCCAAGGACAAGGGCTGGGTCCTGCAGGACCACGCCATGTCGCTGTACGGCCTGTGCGGCGACTGCGTCAAGAAGCGCTGACGCTGAAGACCTGCTGAAGCAGAAAGCGGCCCTTCACTTTGAAGGGCTTTTTTCTTTGCTCAGTCCGGATCGCGCCCGCTCTCCATCGCCTTGTGGTGGCGGGCCACGAAGTCGGCATAGGTGTCGATGCCGCGCAGCTGCAGGATCGAGTTGCGCACCGCCGCCTCCACCAGCACGGCGATGTTGCGCCCCGCCACCACCTGGATGATGACCTTGCGCACCGGGATGCCCAGCACGTCCTGCGTGAGCGGCGCCGAGGGCATGCGCTCGTAGTCGCGCTCGAAGCTGTCGCGCCGCACGAGGTGCACGATGAGCTTCAGGCGCATCTTCCGGCGCACCGCCGTCTCGCCGAAGATCGCGCGGATGTCCAGCAGGCCGATGCCGCGCACCTCCAGCAGGTTCAGCAGCAGGTCGGGGCAGCGGCCCTCGATGGTGTTCTGGTTGATGCGGTACAGGTCGACCGCGTCGTCGGCCACCAGGCCGTTGCCGCGCGAGATCAGCTCCAGGCCAAGCTCGCTCTTTCCGAGGCCCGACTCGCCCGTGATCATCACGCCCATGCCCAGGATGTCCATGAACACGCCGTGCATCGAGGTGCGCTCGGCAAAGTGCTTGGACAGATAGGCGCGCAGCAGGTCGATCACGAAGGCCGACGACTCGCGCGTGGCAAACAGCGGCAGCTGGGCGCGCTCGCAGATCGACAGCAGCTCGTCGGGCGCGGCCTGGCCGTCGGCCAGCACCAGCATCGGCGGCTCCAGCGTGACGATGCGCCCGATGCGGCGCACGCAGTCTTCCTTGCTGCCGCGCGTGAGGTAGGCCACCTCGCGCGCACCGAGGATCTGCACGCGGTACGGGTGGATGTAGTTCAGGTAGCCGACCAGGTCGGCGGCCGACTGCGCGCGGCTGATGACGTCGGGGTCGAACTGGCGCTCCGAGGCACCCAGGCCCGCGAGCCATTCCCAGCGGAGCGACCCACGGAACTCCTCGAACATGGCATCGGCGCTGATGACGGTCGGCTTCATGCGTGCGGCGGCCGGCGCAAGACGCCGGCATTCTGGTCAGGATGGAGAGAGAGAAAAGCGTCGCCGCAGCTTATCAGCAGCAGCGGCAGGCCCGGCACGGGCGCTCAGGCGACCTGGGTCGACTGCCAGCCGGCAATGAGGCCGTGCAGCGCGGCGGCGTCGGTGCTGGACTTGATCTGCTCGCGCAGGCCGGCGTCGCTCAGCAGCTCGGCAATTTCAGACAGGATTTCGAGGTGCTTCTGCGTGGCCGCTTCGGGCACCAGCAGGAAGATCAGCAGCGCCACGGGCTGCTCGTCAGGAGCGTCGAAGCCGATGGGGTTCGCCAGCTGGAACACCGCGGCCATCGGCGCCTTGAGGCCCTTGATGCGGCCATGTGGAATGGCGACTCCGTGGCCCAGACCGGTGGAGCCGAGGCGCTCGCGCGCAAACAGGCTGTCGGTGATGAGGGCACGGCCCAGACCGTGAAGGCTCTCGAACAGCAGGCCGGCTTCTTCGAAAGCACGTTTCTTGCTGGTGGCGTCAACGCTCACGAGCACTTGAGCGGGCGGCAGGATGGACGCGAGGCGATTCATGGTGGGGTCAGAGCGGGGGCGATTATGCACCTCCTCGGTAAAAACCCCCAGTCCCCCTAATTACTTTCGTCTACATGTGTTGCCGTGAGGCGTCGCTTCCTCTGGAGGCCCTTGCAAAGCCCCACCAATGTGGTCGGACAAACAAAAGGCCGCCCGAAGGCGGCCTGAGATGCGGGGCGCGGGGCCCGGCGTTTACATCACGCGCTTGGGCGCCACGTGATGGTGGTCCTGCAGGCGATCCTTGTGGCGGACCACCTGGCGGTCGAGCTTGTCGACCAGCTCATCAACCGCGGCGTACAGATCAGCGTGGCTCGATTCCGCGAACATGTCATTGCCCTTGACGTGAATGTTGCACTCCGCCCTTTGGCGGCGTTCCTTTTCCTTCTGCTTTTCCACCGTGAGGATCACCTTGACATCGACCACCTGGTCGAAATGTCGCGTGATCCGGTCCAGCTTGCTCGTGACGTAGGTGCGCAAGGCAGGTGTGACGTCGAGGTGATGACCGCTGATCGTCAAATTCATGAATGACCTCCTGAGAATTGACGGTTGGGGAAATGACCGCGCTCCGGGATGAAGCGTGGCCGGCGAAACAGGTGAGGTTGGGAGAGAGGGGGAAGAGGAAGGGAGATGAAGAAAGGGGGCGGTCGGATTCACTATGCCCAAGCTGTCACGGTATTGCAATACCGGGGCTTGCCCGAGTGACGGGCCGGTGTATTGCATGCCCTAATCCGCTATTGATTCCATAGCTACCCCCGTGCAGTGGCATGCCCTTGCGGCACATTGGAAGCAAGTGTTTCCATGTGCAGCGCGAAGTGCCCCTCCCGCCCGAAGGGCCGGCCCGTTCAGCGCCAGGCGGCGCGCATGCGGTTGCGCAGGTCGATCACCGCGGCCGGCGGCGGCACCGCGGGCGGCAGCACCGGCGGCGGCGGCCAGGTCTGCAGCTCGAAGCCCGCCAGGTCGGACTCGGTGATGAAGCGGGTGCGGTTGGCGTACAGGTGCCGGTCGCCGCGCGCCGCCTGCTGCGTGATGTGGAAGCGCTGCGGCATCACCAGGTGCAGGTGGTCGCGGGCCCGCGTCATCGCCACGTAGAGCAGGCGCCGCTCTTCTTCCAGTTCGTGCGCGCCCTGCGCCACGTCGGCCGGCATGCAGCCGTCGACCACGTTGATGACGTGCACCGAGTTCCACTCCTGGCCCTTGGCCGAATGGATGGTCGACAGGATCAGGTAGTCCTCGTCGAGCGAGGGCGGGCCGGGCCGGTCGCTGGTGGCCTCGGGCGGGTCGAGCGTGAGCTCGGTGAGAAAGCGCTCGCGCGAGCCATAGCCGGCCGCCAGCCGCGCCAGTTGCTCGACGTCGGCGCGCCGCACGCCCGAGGTGTCTTCGTACAGCCGCTCCAGGTGCGGCTGGTACCACTGCATGGCCACCTCGACGTCGGCCGGCCACTGCAGCGACGGCGCGCGCAAGGCGGCGTAGGCCTGGGCAAAGTCGGCCCACTGTTCGCGCGCGGCCGACGGCGGCACGAAGTCGCGCACGGCTGCGGCTGGGTCGGCCGCCTGGTCCATCGCGTCGAGCAGGCGCGTGCCGGTGGCCGGGCCCACGCCGGGAATGAGCTGTGTGACCCGGAAGCCCGCCATGCGCCCGCGCGGGTTCTGCGCGAAACGCAGCACCGCGAGCAGGTCCTTCACATGCGAGGCCTCGAGGAACTTGAGCCCGCCGAACTTCACGAACGGGATGTTGCGCCGCGCCAGCTCCAGCTCGAGCGCCGCGCTGTGCGAAGAAGTGCGAAACAGCACCGCCTGCGACTTCAGCGCCAGCCCGCCCTCGCGGTGCGCCAGGATCTTGTCGGCCACCCAGCGCGCCTGCCCGGCCTCGTCGGGCACGAGCACCAGCACCGGTTTGCCGGCCGAGGGCTTGTCGGTCCACAGCGTCTTGGCGTGCCGCTCGGCGGCCTGCGCGATGACGCGGTTCGACACGTCGAGGATCGGCTGCGTCGAGCGGTAGTTGCGCTCCAGCGTGACGATGCGCGCGGCCTGCGAGAACTGCGAGGGAAAGTCGAGGATGTTGCGCACCGTGGCGCCGCGGAACGAGTAGATCGACTGCGCGTCGTCGCCCACCACCGTCACGCCACGCCCGTCGGGCTTCATCGCGCGCAGGATCTCGGCCTGCAGCAGGTTGGTGTCCTGGTACTCGTCGACCAGCACGTGGTCGAAGCGCGCGCCGACGTGCGCGGCCAGCGCGGGCTCGGCGACCATCTCGGCCCAGTAGAGCAAGAGGTCGTCGTAGTCGAGCACGTTCTGCTGCTGCTTGGCCTCGACGTAGGCGCCGAAGAGCGTTTTGAGCTCAACCTCCCACTCGGCACACCAGGGAAAGCTGTCCTTCAGCACGGCGGCCAGCGGCGCGCGCGTGTTCACGCAGCGCGAGTAGATCGACAGGCAGGTGCCCTTGCGCGGGAAGCGGTTGACCGTGGACGACAGGCCCAGCTCGTGCCGCACCAGCCCCATGAGGTCTTCGGCGTCGCCGCGGTCGTGGATGGTGAAGTTCTCGTCCAACCCGATCTGCGCGGCGTACTCGCGCAGCAGCCGCGCGCCGATGCCGTGGAAGGTGCCGGCCCACGGCAGCGCCGGCGGGCGCTCCGACTTCAGGCCCAGCACGCGCGCCAGCACCTGGCCTGCGCGGCGCTCCATTTCCTGCGCGGCGCGGCGCGAGAAGGTGAGCAGCAGCAGGCGCTGCGGATCGACCCCGTCCGCGATCAGGTGCGCCACGCGGTGCGCCAGCGTGCTGGTCTTGCCCGAGCCGGCACCGGCGATCACGAGCAGCGGCCGGTGGTCGGCGCCGACCGCCGCGCCCACGCCGTGCTCGACCGCCGCGCGCTGGTCGTCGTTGAGCGCGGCAAGCGCCGCGGCCAGGCGCTCGGCTTGCGTCTTCGGCGGGGTGGAAAGAACGGGGGACGCAGGGGTCTGCATGGGCACGACTTTACTGTATGTCCGTCCAGTTCGAGTGCCTTGTCGCCCTGTGGCCGGTGACATAATCGCGCCTCGCTGCAACCGGAGACTCCCCTTGGAAACCGCCCCGTCTCGGCAGCTTTCAACTCCCTGGCGACGCTGCGCGTGATGTACTGACGCCGGGTCCGCGGGAATTGAAAGCGCCCCGCCCTCGCCCATCGTTCAGTCACCCCCGGGAGTGAGCCCATGCTCAACATCTTTACGCTCGCCAACGGCCGCCTCGTCCAGGAAGAGATCGAGTCGCTCGAAGAGCTCTCCAAGTTCCAGCCGATCTGGGTCGACCTCGAGTCGCCCACGCTCGAGGAAAAGCGCTGGATCAAGCAGTACTACGGCCTCTCGATTCCCGAAGACGCGATGGACGAGGACATCGAGGAATCGGCCCGCTTCTACGAGGAAGACAACGGCGAGCTGCACATCCGCTCCGACTTTTTGATCGACGACGACGAAGACCCGCGCACGGTGCGCGTCGCCTTCATCCTCAACCAGCACAACACCGACCTGCGCAGCCGCGGCGTGCTGTTCTCGATCCACGACGAAGACGTGCCCGTGTTCCGCCTGCTGCGCATGCGCGCACGCCGCGCGCCGGGACTGATCGAAGACGCGAAGGAAGTGATGCTCAAGCTCTTCGACGCCGACGCCGAATACTCGGCCGACACGCTGGAGAACATCTACGACGAGCTCGAAGTGGCGGGCAAGAAAGTGCTGTCGGGCAACGTCAGCGACGAGCTGGCCGGCGAGGTGCTCGGCGCCATCGCACGGCAGGAAGACTTGAACGGCCGCATCCGCCGCAACGTGATGGACACGCGCCGCGCCGTGAGCTTCATGATGCGCAGCAAGATGCTCAACGCCGAGCAGTTCGAGGAAGCGCGGCAGATCCTGCGCGACATCGAATCGCTGGACAACCACACGGCCTTCCTCTTCGACAAGATCAACTTCCTGATGGATGCGACCGTCGGTTTCATCAACATCAACCAGAACAAGACCATCAAGATCTTCTCGGTGGCCAGCGTCGCGCTGCTGCCGCCCACGCTGATCGCGAGCATCTACGGCATGAACTTCAAGTTCATGCCCGAGCTCGACTGGGCCATGGGCTACCCCTACGCCATCGCGCTGATGGCCGCGAGCGCGCTGGTGCCGATGTGGTACTTCCGCCGGCGCGGCTGGCTCAAGTAACGCCGCGCATCGGGTGCTAGAGTGGCTGTCGGCAGGCAGCTGCCCCTGGAGAGCCCCGTGCGCAGACTTCGTTTCCTCACCAACCGCCACCGCGCGCCGTCGACGAACACCGCGCTCGGACTGCTGCTGGCCTTCAACGCCGGCGCCATCAATGCGGGCGGCTTCCTCGTGCTGCACATGTACACCTCGCACATGACCGGCTTCGCCTCGCAGCTGGCGGACGGCATGGTGCTGGGCAACCTCACGCTGCTGCTGAACGCGCTGGGCGCGATCCTGGCGTTCGTGAGCGGCGCCGCGGTCTGCGCGGTGCTGGTGAACTGGGCGCGGCAGCACCGGCTGCATGGCGTGTATGCGCTGCCGCTGCTGCTGGAGGCCGCGCTGATGTTCCCGTTCGGGCTCGCCGGCGCCATCACGCTGACCTGGGCCACGCCGTTCGCGGTGCCGCTCACGGTGCTGCTGCTGTCGTTCATCATGGGCCTGCAGAACGCCGTGGCGTCGAAGACCTCGGGCGGCAGCACGCGCACCACCCACATGACCGGCAACATCACCGACGTGGGGATCGAGCTGGGCAAGATGCTCTACTGGAACCGGCGCGCGCCGTCCACGCCGCTGCCGGTGCGTCACGACCGCAGCAGGCTGCGTCGCTGCGGCGGGCTGGTGGCGATGTTCGTGCTCGGCGGCGCCGTGGGCGCGCTGGGTTTCAAGCACGTGGGCTTCATCTGCGTCGTGCCGCTGGCCGCGCTGCTGCTGGCGCTGTCGATCCCGCCGCTGCTGCGCGACCTGCCGCAGCTGCGCCGGCTCGCGCCGTAGGCGGGTTCTTCAGGCCGCGGCGCGGCAGGGAGGCGAGCCAGGCGTCGACGAGCGCGAGGCTGTAGCGGCTCGCCACCTCGGCCACGAAGCGCGTGAAGTCGCCGTGCGCGGCATCGTCGGCGCGGTCCGAGATGGTCCGCAGCGCCGCGAAGGGCACGCCGTAGTCGTGGCAAGCCTGCGCCATCGCAGCGCCTTCCATCTCGACGGCGAGTGCGTCGGGCAGCGAACGCTGCAGGGCCCCGCACTCCGCGGTGGTCGACACGAAGCGGTCGCCGCTGATCAGCAGGCCGCGATGCACCCTCGGTGCACGCAGATGGAATTCATCGACCGCCTTCTGCCCCACCAGGCCCACCGGATCGCGCAGCGTGCCCTCGGCCACCGCCGCCAGCGCATCGCCGATGGCCGCATCGGCCACGAAGCGCGAACGCCCCATCAGCGGCACCTCGTACTTCGGAAAGATCGGCGAGGCGTCCATGTCGTGCTGCAGCAGCTCGGTCGCCACGACCACGTCACCGACGTTCACGCCCGGCGCCAGTCCGCCCGCCACGCCGGTGAACACGATCGCCCGCACGCCGAAGCGCTCGAGCAGCACCGTGGCCGTGACCGCCGCCGCGACCTTGCCGATGCGCGACAGCACCGCGACCACGGGCTGGCCCTGCAGGTGGCCGACCCAGAAGTCGCGGCCAGCCACGCGCACGCGCTGCTCGTCGGGCATGCGCGCGAGGAGCGCACTGAGCTCCTCGTGCATGGCCGCGACGATGGCGATGGGCGCAGCGACCATGGCTTACTTGATGTCCACGCCGTAGAACGTGTGGCGGCCGAACGGGCTCAATTTGAAGTCGACGACCTCCTTGCGCACCGGCTTCAGCTGCACCGCATGCGCGATGGTGAACCACGGCGCCTGCTCCTTGAAGATGACCTGCGCCTTCTTGTAGAGCGCGTCGCGCTCCGACTGTTTGGTCGCGCTCTTGGCCTTCACCACGAGGTCTTCGTAGGGCTGATAGCAGAACTTCGAGATGTTGCTGCCGCTGGCCGACTTGGCCGAGGCACAGCCCAGCAGCGTGTACATGAAGTTGTCCGGGTCGCCGTTGTCGCCGGTCCAGCCCAGCATGCCCATCTGGTGCTCGCCGGCCTGCAGGCGCTTGCGGTACTCGCCCCACTCGAAGCTCTTGATCTCGGCCTTGACGTTGATCTTGGCCAGGTCGGCCTGCATCAGCTCGGCGATGCGCTTGGCGTTCGGGTTGTACGGGCGCTGCACCGGCATGGCCCACAGGTCGGTGCTGAAGCCGTCGGGGAAGCCGGCCTGCGCCAGCAGCTTCTTGGCGGCTTCGGGGTCGTACGGGTCGTCCTTGACGGCATCGTTGTAGGACCACAGCGTCGGCGGAATCGGGTTCTTCGCCGCCACGCCGGTCGTGAGGTACACGCCGTCGATGATGGCCTTCTTGTTGATCGCCATGTTGATGGCCTTGCGCACGCGCACGTCGTCGAAGGGCTTCTTCGTCGTGTTGTACGAGAGGTAGCCCACGTTCAGGCCCGGCTGCTCCAGCACCTGCACGTTCGGGTCCTTGCGGATCGCGTCGAGGTCGGCCGGATTCGGGTACGGCATGACGTGGCACTCGCCCTTTTGCAGCTTGGCCCAGCGCACCGACGCATCGGGCGTGATCGCGAACACGAGGTCGTCGATCTTGGCCTTGCCGCCCCAGTACTGCGGGAAGGCCTTGAAGCGGATGATCGCGTCCTTCTGGTACTGCACGAGGTAGAACGGGCCGGTGCCGACCGGGTCCTGGTCGACCTTCTCGGGCGTGCCGGCCTTCAGCATCGCGATGGCGTATTCCTTCGACTGGATGCCCGCGTACTGCATCGCCAGGTTCGCGAGGAACGGCGCCTCGGCCTGGTTGAGCGTGATCTTCACCGTGTGGTCGTCGATGCGGTCCACCGACTTCAGCAACTTGGGCATGCCCATGTCGTTGAAGTAGGAGTGGTTCTGGCTCGTGACCTTGAAGAAGGGGTCGCTCTCCTTCCACTGGCGCTCGAGCATGAAGATGAAGTCGTCGGCGTTGAAGTCGCGCGTGGGCTTGAAGCTCTTGCTCGTGGTGTGCCACTTCACGCCCTTGCGCAGGTGGAAGGTGTACACGGTGCCGTCGGCCGAGATGTCCCATTTTTCAGCCAGGCCCGGCATGACCTTGGTGCCGCCGCGCTCGAACTCGACGATGGTGTTGTAGACCTGCGTGGTCACGTCGAAGGACGTGCCGGTGGTGTTCATGCCCGGATAGAAGTTTTCCGGGCTTCCTTCGGAGCAGTACACCAACGTCTTGGCTGACACGGCGCCGCAGGCCAGGGTAAGGGCCGTGAGCGCTGCCGGTGCCAGGAGCGCCAGCTTTTGTGAGCGGCGCGAAACGGAGGACTGGGTCTTCATGGGGACTCCTCGAGACAGGGTTGAAAAAATCGCCACTCCACTCTTCTTCAGGACGCGGCGAGCACGGGACCATCGGCGCGCACGGCAGGCGCGCCATCGAGAAACTGCTCGGCGTAGTGGCAGGCCACCAGCCGCTCGTCGAGCGCGCGCAGCACGGGACGCTCTTCGCGGCAGCGCGGCTGCACATGCGGGCAGCGCGTGCTGAAGACGCAGCCCGAGGGCGGGTCCAGCGGCGACGGCAGCTCGCCCTTGAGCACGATGCGCTGGCTGCTCAGGCCCGGCGTCGAGGCCAGCAGCGCCTGCGTGTAGGGATGCAGCGGCCGCGCGAAGATGCGCGACTTGGGGCCCTGCTCCACCGCGTGGCCCAGGTACATCACGAGCACGTCGTGCGCGATGTGGCGCACCACGCCCAGGTCGTGCGAGATGAAGAGGTAGGCCAGCCCCAGCTCGGCCTGCAGGTCGGCCAGCAGGTTCAGCACCTGCGCCTGGATCGACACGTCGAGCGCCGACACCGGCTCGTCGGCCACCAGCAGGCGCGGCGACAGCATGAGCGCGCGCGCGATGGCGATGCGCTGGCGCTGGCCGCCCGAGAACATGTGCGGGTAGCGGTTGGCGTACTCGGGGCGCAGGCCGACGCGGACCAGCATCTCGCGCGCGCGCTCGGCGCGCTCCGGCTTGCTCAGCGTGGTGTTGATGGCCAGCGGGTCTTCGAGCACTGCCGAGATCTTCTTGCGCGGGTTGAGCGAGCCGTACGGGTTCTGGAACACCAGCTGCACCGCCTGGCGCAGCTCGCGCTTGCGTTCATGCGGCGGGCTCACGGCATCGGCGCCGATCAGCGTCAGCTGCCCGGCGGTGGGTTTCTCGATCAGCGCGACCATGCGCGCGAGCGTCGACTTGCCGCAGCCCGACTCGCCCACCACAGCGAGCGTGCGCCCGCGTTCGAGGCGGAACGAGATGTCGCCCACGGCGCGCAGCTGCGCCGGTGCGCGGAACAGCCCGCGCCGCACGGCGTAGGTGCGCTGCAGGTTGCGCGCCTCGGCGACGATCTCCGGGGGCGATGCGTCGCTCATGGCAGCACCTCCGCGACGGCGGCGCGCGGCGGGTCCTGCGCGATGGCTTCGGCGCGCCCCGGCTCGCCGAGCGGAAAGTGGCAGCGCACCTCGGCGCCCTGCCACGCACGCAGCGCCGGTCGCACCTGGCAGGCGCGCTCGGTGACGTAGCCGCAGCGCGGCGCGAACAGGCAGCCCGCGGGCCGGTCGTGCACGCCGGGCACCACGCCGCTGATGGTGGCGAGCCGGCCTTCGGGCGCGGCGCGCTCGGGCAGCGCCGCGAGCAGCGCCTCGGTGTAGGGATGCTGCGGCGATGCGAAGAGGCGGTCGACGCGCTGGTGCTCCATCACCTGCCCCGCGTACATCACGGCGATGCGCTGCGCCATCTCGCTGACCACGCCCATGTTGTGCGTGATGAGCACGAGCGCCATGCCGCGCTCCTTCTGCAGGTCCCGCAGCAGGTCGAGGATCTGCGCCTGGATGGTCACGTCGAGCGCGGTGGTCGGCTCGTCGGCGATCAAGAGGCGCGGGTTGCAGGCAATGGCCATGGCGATCATCACGCGCTGGTTCATGCCGCCCGAGAGCTGGTGCGGGTAGCTGCCCAGGCGCGACGAGGCGGCGGGAATGCCCACCTGCTCGAGCAGTTCGGTCGCGCGCTTCTTCGCTTCGCGCTTGTCGAGCCTCAGGTGCAGGCGCAGCGTTTCCATCAGCTGGAAACCGATGGTGAAGCAGGGGTTGAGGCTGGTGGTCGGCTCCTGGAAGATCATCGCGACCTCCTTGCCGACCAGCGTGCGGCGCGCCTTGTCGGAGATGCCGAGCAGCTCCTTGCCGGCGAAGCGCATGTGATCGGCGCGCACGCGGCCCGGAAAGCCGACGAGGCCCATGAGCGCCATCATCGTGACGCTCTTGCCCGAGCCCGATTCGCCGACGATGCCGAGCACCTCGCCTTCTTCGAGCGTGAGGCTCACGCCGTCGACGGCGTGCAGCACGCCGCCTTGCGTCGGGAACTCGACGTGCAGGTCCTTGATGTCCAGCAAAGGCATCTGTGCTCTCCTTTGCGTCAGCGCTTGAGCTTCGGGTCGAGCGCATCGCGCAGCCCGTCGCCCAGCAGGTTGAAGGCCAGCACGGCCGCAAGAATGGCGAGCCCCGGGAAGGTCACGACCCACCACGCGCGCAGCACGAACTCGCGCGCATCGGCCAGCATCGTGCCCCATTCGGGCGACGGCGGCTGCGCGCCCAGGCCGATGAAGCCGAGCGCCGCCGCATCGAGGATGGCGGTCGAGACGCCCAGCGAGGCCTGCACGATCAGCGGCGCCGAACAGTTGGGCAGCACCTCGCGGAACATCAGGCGCAGCGTGCTGGCGCCGCTCACGCGCGCCGCGGTCACGTAGTCGCGCGAGACCTCGGCGATGACCGTGGCGCGCGTGATGCGCACGTAGTGCGGCAGCACCACGATGGCCACCGCGAGCATGGCGTTGACGAGCCCCGGCCCGAGGATCGCGACGATCACGATGGCCATCAGCAGGCTGGGCATCGTGAGGATGATGTCCATCATCCGCATGATCGCGATCTCCAGCGCGCCGCGAAAGAAGCCGGCGACGAGCCCGAGCACCACGCCCACCACCACCGACAACGCCACCACCGCGACGCCGATCGACAGCGACAGCCGCGCGCCGTGCATGAGCCGCGACAGGATGTCGCGCCCGATGGCGTCGGTGCCGAGCAGATAGCTCCACGAACCACCCTCCTGCCACGCCGGCGGCTTGAGGAAGGCGGCGGCGTTGGTTTCGTTCGGTGCGTGCGGTGCAATCCACGGCGCGAACAGCGCCACCAGCAACAGCACCACGATGGTGACGAGACCGATGACCGCGCCCCGGTTCGCCGAGAAGGCGGTCCAGAACTCGCGCCAGGGACCGGGAGGCGCCGAGGCCTGCGAGCCGGGGGGAGCTGCGTGGGTGTTGCTCGTCATCGACTCAATGCCTGATCCGCGGGTTGATGACGCCGTAGGCGATGTCCACCAGCAGGTTGAGCAGCATCACGATGCCGCCCAGCAGCAGCATGCCGCCCTGCAGCACCGGGTAGTCGCGCCGGCCGATGGCTTCGATGAGCCACTTGCCGACGCCGGGCCAGGAGAAGATGGTCTCGGTCAGGATCGCGCCGGTGAAGAGCACGCCGACCTGCAGGCCGATCACCGTGACGACCGGGATCAGCGCGTTGCGCAGCGCATGCAGGCCCACCACGCGAAAGCGCGACAGGCCCTTGGCGCGCGCGGTGCGGATGTAGTCCTCGCCCAGCACCTCGAGCATGGCCGAGCGCGTCATGCGCGCAATGACCGCCAGCGGCACGGTGCCCAGCACGATGGCCGGAAGAATGAGGTGATGCAGCGCCGACCAGAAGGCCTCGGTCTCGCCGGCGCGCAGCGCGTCGATCAGCAGGAAGCCGGTCTGCGGCTCGACGAAGTACTGCACCGAGATGCGGCCCGACACCGGCGTCCAGCCCAGCTGCACCGAGAAGAACAGGATCAGCAGCAGGCCCCACCAGAAGATCGGCATCGAGTAGCCGGTGAGCGACGTGGCCATCACGCCGTGGTCGAAGATGGAGTTGCGCCGCACCGCCGCGAGGATGCCGGCCGGCAGCCCGAGCAGCAGCGCGAAAAGAATCGCGCACACGCCGAGTTCGACGGTGGCCGGAAAGAGCGCGAGGAACTCGCTCATCACCGTGTCCTGCGTGATGAGCGACTTGCCCAGGTCGCCGTGCAGCACGCGGCCGATGTAGATGCCGTATTGCACGAGCAGGGGCTTGTCCAGGCCCATGGCGGTGCGCAGCTCGGCGTGGCGCGCGGGGTCGATCCCGCGCTCGCCGGCCATCGTCTCGATGGGATCACCCGGCACCAGCCGGATGAGAAAGAAGGCCAGCAGCGTCATGCCGAGGAAGGTCGGCACGAGCAAGCCTAGGCGGACTGAAATGAATCTGAGCATCGACCCGCGAATATGCAAGATCGATGCCCCGGCCCCACCCGGGCGGAACCCTTACTACTTCTTGCTATCCCGCAGTTCGCGCCGCAGGATCTTGCCCACCGGGGTCTTGGGCATGTCGGTGCGGAACTCGATCACGCGCGGCTGCTTGTAGCCCGTGAGGTTGGCGCGGCAGTACTCGCGCACCTGCGCTTCGGTGAGCGACTCGTCCTTCTTGACGATGACGAGCTTCACGGCCTCGCCGGTCTTGTCGTCGGGCACGCCCACCGCGGCGCATTCGAGCACGCCGGGCAGCATCGCCACCACGTCCTCGATCTCGTTCGGGTACACGTTGAAGCCCGACACCAGGATCATGTCCTTCTTGCGGTCGACCACCTTGAAGTAGCCTCGCTCGTCGACCACGCCGATGTCGCCGCTCTTGAAGTAGCCGTCGGGCGTCATGACCTTGGCGGTCTCGTCGGGGCGCTGCCAGTAGCCGGCCATGACCTGCGGGCCCTTGATGGCGATCTCGCCGCGCTCGCCGGTGGGCACTTCGTTGCCGTCGTCGTCGAGCAGCTTGAGCCAGGTGCTCGGCAGCGGCAGGCCGATGGTGCCGGTGTAGGCCGTGCTGTTGGTCGGGTTGCAGGTGGTCGAGGGCGAGGTTTCCGAGAGGCCGTAGCCTTCGCAGATGGGGCAGCCGGTTTTCTCGAGCCAGAGCTTGGCCACCGCGGCCTGCACCGCCATGCCGCCGCCGACCGAGACCTTCAGGTTCTTCCAGTTGACGGTGTTGAAGTCGGGGTGGTTCGCCAGCCCGTTGAACAGCGTGTTGACGGCCGGGAAGCTGTGGATGGTGTGCTTCGACAGTTCCTTGAGCACGCCGGGAATGTCGCGCGGGTTCGGGATCAGGATCAGCTTGCCGCCCGTGCGCATGCTCAGCATCATGCCGACCGTGAACGCGAAGATGTGATACAGCGGCAGCGCGCACACGCTGGTGGGCTGCTCGTTGGCCGGCACCTTGGCCATGACGGGCTCGTTCCAGGCTTCGGACTGCAGCACGTTGGCGATCACGTTGCGATGCAGCAGCACCGCGCCCTTGGACACGCCGGTGGTGCCGCCGGTGTACTGCAGCACGGCCACGTCGTCGGGGCCGGTGGCCACGGGCTTGAGCGAACCGCCCGCGCCCTTGTCGAGCGCGTCGTTGAAGCGCACCGCACCCGGCAGGCTGAAGTGCGGCACCAGCTTCTTGACGTTGCGCACCACGTAGTTGACCAGCGCGCCCTTCAGGAAGCCGAGCCGGTCGCCCATGGAGGCCAGCACGATGTGCTTGATCGGCGTGCTCGCGATGCACTGCTGCAGCGTGGTGCCGAAGTTCTCCATGATGACGATCGCCTTGGCGCCCGAGTCCTTGAGCTGGTGCTCGAGTTCGCGCGGCGTGTACAGCGGGTTCACGTTCACCAGGATCAGGCCGGCACGCAGGATGGCCGCCACCGCGATCGGGTACTGCGGGCAGTTGGGCATCATCGCGGCGACGCGGTCGCCCTTCACGAGGCCCAGGCCCTGCAGGTAGGCCGCGAAGGCCTTGCTGAGCTTGTCGGTCTCGCCGTAGCTCACGTCCTTGCCCATGAAGCTGTAGGCCGTGCGGTCGGCGTACTTGGTGAAGCTCTCCTCCATGAGCGCCACCAGCGACGGGTAGTGCGACGCGTCGATGTCGGCGGGCACGCCTTGCGGGTAGCTGCTGAGCCAGGGGCGTTCGGTCATGGATGTGTCTCCTCGGAGTCGGATGAGTTTTTAAAAACGAAAACGGCGCACGTGAGGCGCCGCGACGATCAGGCCCGCATCGCGGGCACGGACCTTCGGCCTATTCGATGGCCTTGCCCATATCTTCCACTACTTTTTTCGCATCGCCAAAGACCATCATGGTCTTGTCCATGTAGAAGAGCTCGTTGTCCAGGCCCGCGTAGCCGGCGGCCATGGAGCGCTTGTTCACGATGACGGTCTTGGCCTTGTAGGCTTCCAGGATCGGCATGCCGTAGATCGGCGTGCCCTTGGTGAGCGCGGCCGGGTTCACCACGTCGTTGGCGCCCAGGATGATCGCCACGTCGGCCTGCGCGAACTCGCCGTTGATGTCTTCCATCTCGAACACCTGGTCGTAGGGCACCTCGGCCTCGGCCAGCAGCACGTTCATGTGGCCCGGCATGCGACCGGCCACGGGGTGGATGGCGTACTTCACCTTGACGCCCTTGTGCGTGAGCTTCTCGGCCAGTTCGTTCACGGCGTGCTGCGCGCGCGCCACGGCCAGGCCGTAGCCCGGAACGATGATCACCGTCTCGGCGTTGGACAGCATGTAGGCCGCGTCGTCGGCGCTGCCGCTCTTGACCGGGCGCTGCTCCTTGTCGCCGCTGGAGGCGGTGGTTGCCTCACCGCCGAAGCCGCCCAGGATCACGTTGAAGAACGAGCGGTTCATGGCCTTGCACATGATGTAGCTCAGGATCGCGCCCGAAGAGCCCACCAGCGAACCGGCCACGATCAGCATCGCATTGTTCAGGCTGAAGCCGATGCCGGCCGCCGCCCAGCCCGAGTAGCTGTTGAGCATCGACACCACCACCGGCATGTCGGCGCCGCCGATCGGGATGATGATGAGCACGCCCATCACGAAGGCCAGCGCCAGCATCGCGAAGAACGCCGGCCAGCTTTCGGTGGCCACGAACACCAGGCCCAGGCCGATGGTCGCCAGGCCCAGCACCAGGTTCAGCATGTGCTGGCCCGAGAACTGCACCGGCGCGCCCTGGAAGAGGCGGAACTTGTACTTGCCCGAGAGCTTGCCGAAGGCGATGACCGAGCCGCTGAAGGTGATGGCGCCGATGGCCGCCCCCAGGAACAGCTCGAGCCGGTTGCCATAAGGAATGGCGTGGCGCACGAAGCCCTCGAAGAGCACCGCACCGTCAGGCGTGCGCGCACCGACGACCGCCGCCACGGGCGCAGCGGTGATGCCGAAGGCCCAGGGCTCGGCCACCGCGGCCACGCCGATGAACACCGCGGCCAGGCCGATCATGCTGTGCATGAAGGCGACCAGCTCGGGCATCTTGGTCATCTCGACCTTGTTGGCCATGAAGGCGCCCAGGCCGCCACCGACCACGACGGCGGCCAGCACCCAGGCGATGCCGGTGGTGAAGTCGACGTTGAGGGCGCGCGCCTGCGCGTGAACCAGCGCGATGGTGGTCAGCACGGCGATCGCCATGCCGGTCATGCCGAAGACGTTGCCGCGGATCGAGGTGGTGGGATGCGAGAGGCCCTTCAGGGCCTGGATGAAGCAGACGCTGGCAACGAGGTACAGCAGCGTGACGAGGTTCATGCTCACTTGGCGGCTCCCTCAGCGGCCTTGGGGGCGGCCTTCTTGTCTTTCTTCTTGAACATCTCGAGCATCCGGCGCGTGACCAGGAAGCCGCCGAAGACGTTCACTGCAGCCAGCGCCACGGCGAGCACGCCCATGGTCTTGCCCAGCGGCGTGGTGGTGAGCGCGGCGGCCAGCATGGCGCCCACGATCACGATGGCCGAGATGGCATTGGTCACGGCCATGAGCGGCGTGTGCAGCGCGGGCGTGACGGTCCAGACCACGTGGTAGCCGACGTAGATGGCCAGCACGAAGATGGTCAGGTTGATGACGGTGTGCGAAACGATTTCCATGGTGTTGTGTTCTCCTCGTTCGGTCTCTGTCTCTTGTCCAGGGCTCTGTCAGAGCTTCTTGACTTCATTGATGCGGTTGGCATCGCCAAGCAGCACCACCTTGGG
The DNA here is from genome assembly GCF_058787635.1 of Variovorax sp. FW305-3-2-15-B-LB1. NCBI lineage: Bacteria > Pseudomonadati > Pseudomonadota > Betaproteobacteria > Burkholderiales > Comamonadaceae > Variovorax > Variovorax sp. FW305-3-2-15-B-LB1. The sequence goes on from NZ_JBYSZY010000052.1 coordinate 22,582, forward strand.
CTTGTAGTCGGCGGCTTCGGCCTCGGTCATGGGGGCGTAGGTGCAGATGATGAGCAGGTCGCCCACATGCGCCTTGCGCGCCGCCGCGCCGTTGAGCGAGATGGCGCCCGAACCGCGCGCCGCCTTGATGATGTAGGTCGAGAAGCGCTCGCCGTTGTTGACGTTGTACAGCTCGATCTTTTCGTACTCGCGCATGTCGGCCGCGTCGAGCAGGTCTTCGTCGATGCCGCACGAGCCTTCGTAGTGCAGGTCGGCTTCGGTCACGGTGGCGCGATGCAGCTTCGCGCGGAGCATGGTGCGGTTCATGGAAGGCAGCCTGCTCTTACTTGCGCGTGACCTGGCCGTCCTGCGTGACGCGGCAGGCTGCGACGATGTCGTCCTCGAGGTCGATCTTGAGCGCGCCTTCCTTCGTGACGACGAGCTTGAGGAAGTCGAGCACGTTGCGCGCATACAGCGCCGACGCGTCGGCCGCCACCAGCGCCGCGAGGTTGGTTTCGCCGACGATGGTCACGCCATGCTTGACCACGGTCTTGTCGGCCTCCGACAGCGGGCAGTTGCCGCCGATGCCGTCGGCGCCCTTGCCGGCCGCGATGTCGACGATCACCGAACCCGGCTTCATCGACTTGACCATGTCCTCGGTGACGAGGGTGGGCGCGGCGCGGCCGGGAATGAGCGCGGTGCTGATGACCACGTCGGCCAGCGCGACGCGCTTGGCGACCTCGGCCTGCTGGCGCGTGAGCCAGCTGGCGGGCATCGGGCGGGCGTAGCCGCCGACGCCTTCGGCCGCGTCTTTCTCTTCCTGCGTCTCGTAGGGCACGTCGATGAACTTGCCGCCCAGCGACTCGATCTGTTCCTTGACGCTCGGACGCACGTCCGAGGCCTCGATGACGGCGCCCAGGCGCTTGGCCGTGGCGATGGCCTGCAGGCCGGCCACGCCGACGCCCAGGATGACGACGCGCGCGGCCTTCACGGTGCCCGCGGCGGTCATCAGCATGGGGAAGAAGCGCTGGTACTTGTCGGCCGCGATCATCACGGCCTTGTAGCCGGCGATGTTGGCCTGCGAACTGAGCACGTCCATGCTCTGGGCGCGCGTGGTGCGCGGCGCGGCTTCGAGCGCGAAGCCCGTGACGCCCGCGGCGGCCAGACGCTGCAGGCCGGCCGCGTCGAAAGGATTGAGCATGCCGATGACGACCGCGCCGGCCTTCAGCTGCGCCGCTTCGGCGTCGCTGGGCGTGCGCACCTTGAGCACCATGTCGGCGGAGAGCGCCCCGGCCGCATCGGTGATCTCGGCGCCTGCCGCCTGGTAGCCGGCGTCGGTGACGCTGGCTGCAATGCCGGCACCGGCCTGCACACGCACGGTGTGCCCGGAGGCCACCAGTTTCTTCACCGTTTCGGGTGTAACGGCCACTCGGGTTTCGCCAGCCGCTGTCTCGGCAGGCACGCCTATCAACATAGAGTTCTCCTCAGGGGGAAGGGGCAGCACGGATTGCGGGCAGAGCTTACAGCAAGATTACAAGCGCACCTGTCGCCAGAATGCCGCGTTCTTTTTGCCGTTCAACGCCCGCAGGCACTGCACATGAAGCTACTTAATTGATAGCAATTTGGCGGCCGGTCCGACCCCGGGGGAAACACGGGTGACCGCCGCAGAAGCGCTTGTGGCGCCTTCGCTCGCTCTGGTTCTAGATTGCAATCAACTAACACCAATTGGGTTCAATTAGCAATTGAACCACATACATAAAATCAATTTGCGTGAATTAATAGCAATTCACAGCAATGATTTCAGACGCAGATAGATACACTTCGATTCATATTGCGGACACATAGAGGTCCGCACAGGGCGGAACAAGGGAATGGAATGCGCATTGCAGTACTCGACACCGAGCCGGATCAACTCCGGTTGATCAACCAATCCATGGCCAGCCTCGGTCACGAGTGCCACACGTACGCCGCCGGCAAGGCGCTGCTGCACGCCATGCGCCGCGAGACCTTCGACCTGCTGGTCCTCGACTGGCGCCTGCCGGACATGAACGGCCCGGACGTCGTCAAGACGATCCGGCAGGACTACAAGAGCCGCATGCCGATCCTGTTCGTGACCGAGCACCACGACGACAGCGACATGGTCGAAGGCCTCAATGTCGGTGCCGACGACTTCATGGCCAAGCCGCTGCGCCCGATCGAGTTCGAAGCCCGCATCAATGCGCTGCTGCGCCGCGCCTACCCCTCGCGCAACGAGCCCGAAATGGTGTTCGGCCCATACCACTTCTTTCCGCCCTCGCGCACCATCCGGGTCCACGGCGAGCTGGTCGAGCTGAAGAACCGCGAATACGAACTCGCGCTCTTCCTGTTCCAGAACCTGGGGCGCCTGCTCTCGCGCGAGCACCTGCACGAGGCGGTCTGGGGGCTGGGCGTCGAGGCGCTGTCGCGCTCGCTCGACACCCACGTGTCGCGCCTGCGCACCAAGCTCGAGTTGCGTCCGTCGAACGGCTTCCTGCTGCTGGCGGTGTACGGCCTGGGCTACCGGCTGGAAACCATCGAGGTCGACACACGGCCCGCCGCTGCAGCTTCCAACGCTCGCTGAGCGCACGCCCCGGCAGGCCGGGCGGGGAACCCCTCCTTCCCGTCGGCCTCCAACTTGTTCCGTCCGAACAAGTGCCCCTCCCCATGCCCCGGCTCCTCCTGGCCGCGCTGCTCCTGCTGTGCAGCGGCCTGTTCCCCGCCCTCGCTGAAGACGTCGAGGCCAGCGACATGGTGCGCGGCGGCCTGCAGGCGATCCAGATGATCGACCGAAACGAAGCCGGCGAGCTGTGGGACGGCGCCACGCCCGCCACCCGCAAGCGCATCACCCGCACCGACTTCGCCAGCAAGGTGGCCAAAAGCCGCGCCCCGCTCGGCGGACCGCAGCAGCGCACCTGGGTGGCCGTGCACCGGCAGGTCGTGACCGACCCGGACGCCGATGCGGCCGGCCAGTACGTCAGCGTCGAGTACGAGACCCGCTTCGGCAACACCCCCGATCGCACGCTGCGCGAACGGGTGAGCTTCCGGCTCGACGCCGACCGCATCTGGCGCTTCAGCGGCTATGTCGTGCGATAGCCGAGATGCCGATAGACTCGCGCCCACGATGCCCACACGCTGGAAACCCAATGTCACCGTGGCCGCGGTGATCGAGCAAGACGGCCGCTTCCTGCTCGTCGAAGAGCAGACCGACGACGGCCTGAAGCTCAACAACCCCGCCGGCCACCTCGACCCCGGCGAGTCGCCCGAGGACGGCTGCATCCGCGAGACGCTCGAGGAAACGGCCCACGCCTTCACGCCGACCGCGCTGCTCGGCGTGTACATGGCGCGCTCGGCCGAGCAGCCCGACGTGACCTACATGCGCTTTGCCTTCACCGGCGAACTGGGCGCGCGCGAGGAAGGCCGTGCGCTCGACGAAGGCATCGTGCGCACGCTGTGGATGAGCGTGGACGAGATCCGCGCCAGCGTCGCGCGCCATCGCAGCCCGCTGCTGCTGCGCTGCGTCGAGGACTACCTCGCCGGCAAGCACCATCCGCTCGCGCTGATCCACACCGAAGACAGCGTGCGGCAGCCCCGCTGAGGCCTGTTCAGACGATGACGCCGCCCCCGAGGCAGCGTTCGCCGTCGTACAGCACGGCCGACTGCCCCGGCGTGACCGCCCATTGCGGCGCACCGAAGCGCAGGCTGAAGGCGCCGTTGGCGCCCTCGGCCATCTCGCAGGCCGCATCGGCCTGCCGGTAGCGCGCCTTCGAACCGTAGGCGCCCGCAGTGGGCGCCTCGCCGGCGACCCAGCTCGCGTCGTCCGCCTTCAGTTCGGACGACAGCAGCCACGGATGGTCGTGCCCCTGCACCACCCACAGCGTGTTCTTCTCGACGTCCTTGCGCGCGACGAACCAGGGCGAATGGTCGCCCGCGCCGCGCTGTGCACCCTTCTCCTTCACGCCGCCGATGCCCAGCCCCTGGCGCTGGCCCAGCGTGTAGAAGCTCAGGCCCTGGTGCTCGCCGAGCTTGCGGCCGCGGTCGTCCTTGATCGGGCCCGGCTCCTTGGAGATGTAGCGGTTCAGGAAGTCGCGGAACGGCCGCTCGCCGATGAAGCAGATGCCGGTCGAGTCCTTCTTCTTCGCGTTGGGCAGGCCGATTTCTTCCGCGATGCGGCGCACCTCGGTCTTGTGCAGCTCGCCGACCGGAAACAGCGTCTTGGACAGCTGCGCCTGGTTCAGGCGGTGCAGGAAGTAGCTCTGGTCCTTCGAGTTGTCGAGCCCCTTGAGCAGCTCGTGCCGGCCCGTGGCCTCGTTCAGGCGCACGCGGGCGTAGTGGCCGGTGGCGATCTTCTCGGCGCCCAGCCGCATGGCGTGGTCGAGAAAGGCCTTGAACTTGATCTCGGCGTTGCACAGCACGTCAGGGTTCGGCGTGCGGCCGGCCTTGTACTCGCGCAGGAACTCGGCGAACACGCGGTCCTTGTAGTCGGCGGCGAAGTTGACGTGCTCGATCTCGATGCCCAACACGTCGGCCACGCTGGCGGCGTCGATGAAGTCGATGTTCGACGAGCAGTACTCGCTGTCGTCGTCGTCTTCCCAGTTCTTCATGAAGATGCCGACCACCTCGTGCCCCTGCTGCTTGAGCAGGTGCGCGGTGACCGCGGAGTCCACCCCGCCGCTCAGCCCGACCACGATCCGTTGTTTTGCCATAAGCCCGCCATTGTCCCAGCCCGGCGACAGGGGCATCCGGCGTGTGGGAAATCGGGAAAACCCGTGTCGCCGGCTTGTCAGCCGCCACTCCACGATGCGAAAGGCCGGCGCTACAGTGCCCCGAAACACAGCGGAGACAACACGCATGGCGACCCCTTCCCTCTCTGGCGACCCCACCCCCTGGACGCGCAACTACCCGCCCGGCATGCGCTGGGACGCCGAGCTGCCCGTCAAGCCGGTGCAGCAGATGCTCGACGAAGCGGTCGCGCGCTGGCCCGACCATTCGGCCGTGGAGTTCATGGGCCAGGTCCTCACCTACGCCCAGCTCGGCGCGGCGGTCGACCGCGCCGCCAAGGGCCTGCAGGACCTGGGCGTGAAGCCGGGCGTGCACGTCGGCCTGTACCTGCCGAACACGCCGCACTACCCGATCGCCTTCTTCGCCGTGCTCAAGGCCGGCGGCACGGTGGTGAACTACTCGCCGCTCGACGCCGAGCGCGTGCTGGCCCACAAGATCGAGGACAGCCGCACCGACATCCTCGTCACGCTCGACCTCGTGAACCTCTATCCGCTGATGGCGCGCCTGCTCGACAGCTCGCGCCTGAAGACGCTGGTGGTCGGCAGCCTCGGCGACTACGGCGCGGCGGGCGACAAGGTGCAGGCCCAGCTGCAGGGGGCCGGCCAGATCGCACCGGTGCCCACCGACGACCGCCACGTGCGCTTCACCGATCTGCTCAAGAGCGAAGGCACGCACCAGACCTATCCGCTGGGCGACCTCGCCGAAGAGATCGTCGTGCTGCAGTACACCGGCGGCACCACCGGCCTGCCCAAGGGCGCGATGCTCACGCACGCCAACCTCACGTCGGCCTCGGCGCAGTACTACGAATCGACGCGCGGCGAGCCGCCGATCCTCGACGAAGGCAAGGAGCGCTTCCTGGTTGTGCTGCCGCTGTTCCACATCTTCGCGCTCAGCGCCGCGATGCTGTTGGGCGTGCGCCTGGGCGCGGCGCTGGTGCTGCACACGCGCTTCGATGTCGACGCGGTGATGAACGAGCTCGCGGCCAGCCGGATCAGCGTGTTCCCCGGCGTGCCGACCATGTACACCGCCATCCTTGCGCACCCCAAGGCCAAAGAGATGGACCTGCGCTCGCTGAAGTTCTGCGGCTCCGGCGGCGCGCCGCTGCCGGTGGAGGTGGAGCAGCGCTTCTTCGAACTCACCGGCTGCCACCTCAACGAAGGCTGGGGCATGACCGAGACCTCGCCCGTGGGCACCTTCACGCCCGCGCGGGGCGTGCGCAAGGCGGGCTCGTGCGGCATGCCGCTGCCGCGCGTGCGCATCAAGCTCGTGAGCCTGGACGACCCGACGAAGGACGTGACCGCGTTCGGCGAGCCCGGCGAGCTGTGCGTGCAGGGACCGAACGTCATGAAGGGCTACTGGAACAACCCGAAGGCCACCGCCGAGTCGATGACGGCCGACGGCTACTTCCGCAGCGGCGACGTCGCGAAGATGGACGCCGACGGCTACCTGTACATCGTCGACCGCACCAAGGACATGCTGCTGTGCGGCGGCTACAACGTGTACCCGCGCGTGCTCGAGGAGGCGGTGTACGAACACCCGTCGGTGGCCGAGGTCTGCGTGATCGGCGTGCCCGATGAGTACCGCGGCCAGTCGCCGAAGGCCTTCGTGAAACTGAAGGACGGCGCAAACGACCTCACGCTCGACGCGCTCAAGGCCTTCCTGAAGAACCGCCTGGGCAAGCACGAGATGATCGGCGCGCTCGAGATCCGCGCCGAGCTGCCCAAGACCGCCGTGGGCAAGCTCTCGAAGAAGGACCTCGTGGACGAGGAAGCCCGCAAGCGGGCCTGACCTTTACGACTTCTTCTGGCCGAAGGCTTCGGCGAGCAGCTCGTACGAGCGCAGCCGGGCTTGGTGGTCGAACACCTGCGAGGTGATCATGAGTTCGTCGGCGCCGGTGCGCGCCACGAACGCTTCCACGCCCTGCTTCACGGTCTCGACCGAACCCACCGCGGAGCACGACAGCACCGAGTCGAGCAGCGCGTTCTCGGCCGGACCGACCTTCTGGCGGTAGTTCTCCACCGGAGGCGGCAGGCGACCCGGACGGCCGCTGCGCAGGTTCACGAAGGCCTGCTGCCACGAGGTGGCGCGGAACTCGGCCTCGGCGTCGGTGTCGGCCGCGAACACGTTGAAGCCCAGCATCACATACGGCTTCTGCAGCTGCGCCGAGGGCTTGAAGGTCTCGCGGTAGATCTGAATGGCCTGCATGATCTGCTGCGGCGCGAAGTGCGAGGCAAAGGCATACGGCAGGCCCAGGTGCGCCGCCAGCTGCGCGCCGAAGGTGCTCGAGCCCAGGATCCACACCGGCACCTCGAGCCCCGCGCCGGGCACGGCGCGCACGGCCTGCTGCGGGTTCTTCGACATGAAGTCCATGAGCTCCATCACGTCCTGCGGGAACTGGTCGGCGTCCGACTCCAGGTTGCGCCGCAGCGCGCGCGCGGTGCGCTGGTCGGAGCCGGGCGCGCGGCCCAGGCCCAGGTCGACGCGCCCCGGGTACAGCGACTCCAGCGTGCCGAACTGCTCGGCGATCACCAGCGGCGAGTGGTTGGGCAGCATCACGCCGCCGGCGCCGATGCGGATGGTGGAAGTGCCCGCGCCCACGTGCGACAGCAGCACGGCCGTGGCCGCGCTCGCGATGCCCGGCATGCCGTGGTGCTCGGCCAGCCAGTAGCGCGTGTAGCCCAGCTTCTCGCCGTGCTGCGCCAGCGACAGCGAGTTGCGGAACGACTGCGCGGCATCGCTGCCTTCGGTGATCGGGGAAAGGTCGAGGATCGAAAGCGGAATCATGGCGCGATCATGGCGCGAACCGCCCGATGCCGTCACGCGCGGGGCTATTCGGTTTGGTATAGCGTCGCGACGCTCGCGAAGTCGCGCCCGTGCTGCGTCACGTGGACCTGGAAGGGCACGCTCTCGCCCGGCGCGATGGCCGGCAGGTTCTCGATCAGCTTGAAGCCGGTCAGCTGGTCGTTGCGGTCGCGCAGGCTCACCCACAGGCGCACCTTGGCCGCGATGGCCGTGCCGGGGTTCTTCACCGTGCCCGTGACCTCCACGCTCTTGTAGGTGAAACGCTGGCTGAAGTTGAGCAGCACGCTGCCGGTGCCGGCCTGGGTGCCCGTCACCTGCACCTCGAGCGGCTTGCGCGGGCCGGGCAGCGCGGCGCGGCGCATCGGCTTCCACTCGACGCGGGTCTGCGTGATGCGGTCCACGGCCTTGGGCTCCAGCAGGATCGGAAAGCGCTCGCCCGGGTACAGGGAGGCCAGCGCATCGAGGCGCGTGGTGCCGTCGGCCGTGCTGCCGCCGAAGCGCGAGATCACGGCGCCGGGCGCGATGGCGATGGCGTCGGTGCTGCGGTTCACCAGCTCGGTCATGAACAGCGGCCGCTGGATCGTGCTGCGCCCCGCCACCAGCGGCAGCAGTTCGAGCTGCCGCGGGTCGAAGCGCTCGCTGTCGTCGGCCAGCAGGTCTTCGGTGCCCAGCCGCAGGTCGGGGTGGAAAGCCTCCGGCGCACCGGTCGTGCGGATCACGCGGTCGACGCTCAGCACCGTCGTGCGCGCGCCCGAGGGCGTGACTGTGCGGTAGCCGATGCGGTAGTCCCACGCCGCGATGGCGGCGCCGCGGCCGAAGCGGCTGAGGTCGACATCGATCGCCGTGCGTGCGCCGGGCGCCAGCTCGGACCCCGGCGCATGGCCGCGGCCGACGCCAATCACCTGGCCCGCGTCGTCGTACAGCGTGACCAGCGCCTCGACGCTGCCGAACGCCGGCGCACCCACGGCGCCCGCATGCACGAGGCGCCCGACCAGGCGCACGCGCTCGCCCTGCTGCACCAGCCGCACGCGCGAGAACGCCAGGCGCGGCCCCTCGGCGGCGCTGCGGGGTTCGGACAGCTTCTCGACCGTCACGTCCTGCCGCGTGACGTTCTGGCCCGAGGGCAGGTCGACCAGCACGGGCGCGGACTCGCCGGGCATCAGCACGTCGATCGGCAGGGATTCACTGCGCTCGTTCAGCCGCGTGTCGCCGTCGTGGAACACCACCTTCAGGCCGGGCCGTTCGAGCGGCCGGCCGGTCTCGTTGCGCGCCAGCACCAGGAGCTTCGGCCGCTCGCCGACCAGCACCTGGCGCGGCTCGGAGAGCTTCAGGCCGTCGGTCGCGATGGTGCGATCGACGATCGCGCGCGCCGCCGAAGGCGCATCGCTGCGCTGGCCCGAACCGAACAGCAGCATCGCGACCTGGACGGCCACCGCCACGCCGAGAAAGCCGATCACGACGAAGCCGACCGTGCGCACCATCTGCTTCTGGCGCAGCGCCTGTTCGGCCGCGATCTGCTGGCCGGCGTGGTGCTTGACCTGCTGCAACACGCGCTCGAGGCGGTCGGACACGTCGTCTTCCACCAGCGACATCGAGCCGCAGTGCGCGCAGGTGTATTCGTTCAGGCCGGTGCGGCGCAGCGCGCTGCTGCCGCACTCGCCACATTTGAGGGTCTGCAGGTCGATGCTCATGTGTTTTCTTTTTTGTCTTACCAGCCGAACACGTCGACGACGTTTTCGGCTGCTGCGGCACTGCCCAGCAGCGGCACGAGGCGCTCGACCAGGCGCGCGCGGTGCACCGGGTCGACCTCGCAGTCGTCCTCGTCGGTGAAGATGGCGTCGCCCGCTTCGTCCCACACTTGGCCGATGGTGCCCAGGCAGGCGGCCATCTCGATGATGTCGGCGAAGAGCGGTTCGTCTTCCTCCCAGGCGCCCGTGCCGTGCATCGCGAACTGGATCGCGCCGGTGCGCAGGTCGAAGATGAACGGATCGGCGCCCTGGTCGGCCACCACCAGCCAATGGTCGGGCCAGTCGGCGATGCGCTCGCCGGTGATGCCGTGCCAGCGGTAGCCCGCCTGCAGCTGCCACAGGCGCGAGAGCGCGGGAATGCTGAACGGGTTGCCGGTAGTCGGCACCGTGAGGCCTGCATAACCCACGCGCTCGTTGACCCATTCGCCGAGCGGGCCGACCTGCTCGTAGAAGGTGACGAGGGCGGCGGGCAAGGCCAGCTCGCCATGCCAGTGCTCGGCGGCGGATTGCGGCGCCAGCGCGCCATGGGAAGCCAGGGCCGCGCGGGCCTGTTCGATCGATGCCACGGGGGTTGTTCTCCGTTCAGGTCAGACGGACGGCCTGCTGCAATGCGGTGCGCAGTGCGTCGATGTCGCCGGGTGCGACCTCGTGCACGCCCGGCACGCCGGCCAGGCCGCAGGCCGTCGATGCCACCACGGGCACGCCGGCCGCCACGGCGCGCAGCAATGCGCGCGGCGCGTGCTCGACGTGCGCGGGCAGCACGACGACGCTGGCACCGGCCAGTCCGTCGCCCTGCCAGTTCATGTGTTCAATGGGTTCGATGCCCTGCCAGAGCCGCGCGTCGTCCGAGGGCGCGCCCAGCACGCGCAGGCGGCACGGCCAGCCTTGCAGCGCGGCAGCAAGTTCACGCGCGCCCTTGCGCGCCAGTGCGCTCGCGGCGAACACGACGAACGGCGGTTCTTCGCGCTTGCTGTGCGCGGCCTTCACCTGCGGCAGCGCCCAGTCGATCCGCTGCAGCGTGGCCTGCGGCGCGTACTGCGCCATGGCCTGTGCCACCCCTGCATGCGGCGTGACGACGACCGCCGCGCGCGCGAGCGCCCGCGCTTCGTCGCGCACCAGCGATGCATCGGCGCGGAAGTCGCGCAAGGTGGGGTCGCCGGGCCAGCGCTGCGACGCGGCATCGAGCTTCTTTTCAATGTCGGCCATCGGCAGTGCGCTGGCCAGCACGGTGATGCGGCGCCCGTCGAGCACGCCGAGGCGCTGCAGGTGCGGCAGCAGCGATTGCTCGACCACCAGGTGCGTATGCGCAGGCGCCAGCCGCGAGGCGAAGGCCTGCGCGAGCCAGCGCTGGCCGTCGATCAGGCTGGCTTGGCGCCGGCCCGCCTGCCGCGCCCAGAGCCGCTGCCACACGGCGCGGCGCAGGCTCGCGGCCCAAGCGGTGGTCACCGCTGCGTTCGTCGCAGGCTCGCGATGCCAACCGGTGGAAGGCGCGCGCCAGAACGCGAGCCGCAGCGGCACGGGCTGCATGCGCTGCGCCTGCGGATGCGCCTCGCGCAGGTGGCGTGCGAACTCCGGCGTCCAGCCATCGACGAGCACGGCGGTGCGCCCTTCGGCGCCGACATCGACCGGCGGACGGTGGCGAAAGCATGCCGTCTGGTCGCAGCTCAGGCAGCCGCGCGCCAGCGGCAACGCGGTGGGCGTGTCGTCGTTCGTGCGCCGCAGCGTGACGGGCTCGGCCGACACCGCCCGCGGCGTGCGCGCGCGGATGCGCACCACGAGTTCGGTGTCGGTCAGCGCCACTTCGAGCCGCCAGGCGTGCCGGGCGCGCAGCTTGATGTCGACGTAGTTCCAGAACACCGTCGCATCGACGGCGTCGCCGTCCGGCGTGTCGGCCTGCTCGATGCGCGCCGTGTGGCCGTGGTGCTCGACCAGCTCGAAGCCCGCGCGCACCGCCACGGTAGCCAGGGCGTTCGACAGCTGGCACAGCCCGCCGGCCAGCGTCGGCACCACGCAACCGCCGCGCACCTCGCGCCCGACCACGAAGCCGCGCCCGGCGCCCGGTCGCCCCAGCTGGCGCCAGAAGCTCAGCACCTCGCCGGCCGGCACCTCGATGGCGTCGAAGGCCGGCCGCGCCACGCGCAGGTTGTGCACCTTGCCGGCGACCAGCGGGAATTCGTCGGCCCAGCCGTCGGACCACAAGGGGGTTCGGTGCTGCGCGAGCACCGGCGCATCGGCCAGTGCGTGTTGGCCGCCGGGCCAGCGCCGGGCCGAGGGCCGCAGGGTTTCGCGCAGGGCGTGGGCCGTGGCGAGCAGCCGCGAGCGCAGCCAGAAGTCGATCGCGTCGATGCGGCGCGGCGGCTGCCAGGCCTGCGCACTCACGCGGCGGGGCCTCGCTTGCGCCATTGGCCGAGGTCGGCTTCGATGCGCTCGTTGATGTTGCCGCTCCACTGCGCGCCGAAGCCGGCGTCGCGCAGCAGCTCGACGATGCGGCGGCCGACCACGACGGTGTTGGCTTCGCGCTGCGCGATCTCGGGGATCATGCCGCCGCTGAAGGCGAGGTACAGGCGGCCGGAGCGCACGGCGCCGTCCAGGTCCTGTGCGTGATAGAAGCAGCAGCCGCGGATGCCGGACTCGAGCCGCCCGGCCGCACGCCACTGCTCGCGCACGTCGTCGTGCCCGTCGGACAGCGTGTTGCCCGCGCGGTGCAGGGCGATGATCTTTTCGCTGCGCAGCTGCGCGAACACGGCCTCGAGCCGGTCGTACTCGGTCTGCGCGGGCCACTGCGCCTCGGCGGCGCGCTTGGCGGCGCAGGCGCGCGCGGTTTCGGCCTTGATCCAGGCGCGGTCCTCGGGCGTGAGCTCATCCGGATCGAGGTACTCGTCGGTGATCATCCAGCCGATGTCGGCATCGGCATGGAAGCCGCTCCACACCAGGTCGTGGATGCGTCCGCGCGTGTCTTCGGGGTCGAGAGTGAGGGCCATGCGTAGTGGGTCGTCGCTTGGTCGGCGACGGATGTGCTTTCATTTTTTCGCGGTCGGAACGACGCTCGATTCTCGCGTGTCCGCACCACGGCGATGCGTTAATGCGAAAGCATGCGCTCTGGCGGCCATCCCTCCCGCGCCCAAATCATGAGGGATGCGCAAGGCCAAGGCAATGTGACTTTCGGCCAAGAATTCACGGTCATGGCCCATGAAAAAAGCCGACCCTGCGTTGGCAGGGCCGGCTTTCATGAAGACCTGGAACGTTCGCCGATCCCGTCGGCGAAGCATTCGGGCTGTTGCTTACAGCGGCAGTGCGTCGCCGTGAGCGGCAGCGCGGGCTGCGGCGCGAACCGCAGCGCGGTCGACGGTGCTGGCGACGATCGGGGCCACGCCCGACGAAGCGCCTTCGGCGTACGGGTCGGCGCTGTGTGCAGCGGCGACGGCGTCGGCACGCACGGCGGCGCGGCTGGCGGTCGACACGATCACTTGCGCGGGGCCTGCGTTAGCGCCGGTGGCGTAGGGGTTAGCGCTGTGCGCGGCCACGACGGCTTGGGCGGCGACATCGGCGCGGCTGGCGGCCGAGGTCAGTTGATGCACGCCTTCATAGCTTTCGGCATGGGCGGCGCCGGCAACGGCCATCAGGGCAACAGCAACGGCGGAGAGGATCTTCGAGGCGGTCATTTGGATTTCTTCCTTCTTCAATTCAGTTCAAGTTCTTGCTTCGGATGTCGAACCGGTCTTGGGTGGGTCACCGCCCCTCTGTTCTTTTTCGGAGGGCGGCCACCTCGCTCGGGGCCCTGTTCACCCAGATCAGCTTTGAGGGCTGGTCCGTGAGATGAATTGTGCGCCTCGATCTAGGTAAAAACCCGTAGCAAAACGAACCGCGGTGTTCACGGATTCGAAACAATTGAGGGGCAGCGGGCGCGCCTCAGGCGTTCGCGACCGCACTGCCGAAGAGCGCCAACGCCGGGGCGATCCGCTCGGCGGGCGTGTTGCCGAAGCCGAAGACGAAGCCCGTGCGGACCTGCTCGCTCAGGCAGTAGGCGGAGATCGCGGGCACGTCGATGCGGTGCGCCAGCAGCGCCTGGGAGACCGCCGCATCGTCGATCGGCGTGCGCGAGATGGCCGACAGGTGCAGCCCCGAGCCGGTGGTCGACAGCTCGAAATCGCGCCCCACCAGCGTCCTGAAGCAGTGCTCCATGAGCTGCGCGCGTTCGCGATAGCGCACGCCCATGCGCCGGATGTGGGCCGCCAGCTGCCCGCTCGCCATGAAGTCGGCCACCACGCCCTGGGTCGGCATGGAGGCCTTGAACGAGAAGATCTGCGTGGCGCAGGCAAAAGCGTCCGCCAGGTCGGGCGGGACCACCAGGTAGGCCAGGTTGAGCGCGGGCGAGATGGAACGGTTGAAGTTCCCGATGTAGATGACCCGCCCCCCGTGGTCCAGCGCCGCCAGCGGAGGCAGCGGCCTGCCGCGGAAATGGAAGGCGTTGTTGAAGTCGTACTCGATCACCCAGGCATTGCGCTCGTGCGCCCACTGCAGGAGCGAGAGGCGCCGCTCCAGCGGCATCGTGCTGCCGAAGGGGAACTGGTTGGTGGGTGACGCCACGATCAGCCGCGCGTCGGGCGCATGGCTGTCGAACCGGCTGCTGTCCAGGCCCTGCAGGTCGATGGGCACCGGCACCAGGTCCGCGCCGAAGCCCATCAAGGCGGCAAGCCGGGTGATGTAGCCCGGGTCTTCCACGATGATGCGATCGCCGTGGTCGGTCAGCACCTGGCCTGCCAGCACGAAGCCCTGCGTCGTGCCGTCGACCACGAGCACCTGGTCCGGCAGGCAGGAAATGCCGTGCGCCTCGCCCACATAGTCCGCGATCTGCTGGCGCAGTTCGGGCAGCCCCATCGGCGAGCCGTAGCCCAACTCCGCAGCCGGCGCCGAGCGCCAGTACTGCGACGAGACCTTGGCGAACTGCTCGAACGGCAGCTGGTCGAGCGCGGGCACGGTCGGGCTGAGGTCGAACGTGGCATTGCGCTCGGGCGGCAGCGCCAGTTCGGACATCGCCTGCGCGCGCCGCGAGATGTGCCGGGGCGCCGGCGCGGCGACAGGCGCATTCGACGGCGCCCCGGCCGGCGCGCTGCGCTCCTCGGGCAGCACGGCGGCAATGTAGGTGCCTGCCCCGACACGGCCGCTGACATAGCCCTCGGCCAGCAGCCGTTCGTAGACCAGGACCACGGTGTTGCGCGACACGCCGAGTTCCGCGGCCAGCTGGCGGGTGGGCGGCAGCCGCGAGTTCTTGGAGATCCGGCCCTGCACGATGGCCTGGCGGATCTGCTCGAACACCTGCACGTGCAGCGGATCGGAGCCGCTGCGGTCCAGCGAGAGCGAACTCCAGGTCGGGTAGTTGAAGTGCCGCGGCATACGAGATCTCCATGCCGCCCATGCCGGACAGGGCTGCGGCGGCCTTCGAATATACGGCCCGGTCGCCCGCGCTAGGCGCCCGCAAGCATGCGCAGGACCTCCTCGTGGCGGCGGGGGTTGCCCGATGCGACCAGCCGGTTGCCGGAGTAGATCGTGAGCGGACGCCCCTCCCAATCGGTGATGACGCCGCCGGCGCCCTCGATCACCGGCACCAGCGCGCAGTAGTCGACCTCGCGGTGGCGGCCGCAATCGATGCCGATATCGATCGTTCCGTTGGCGATGCAGCCGTACGCATAGCAGCTCGATCCGTACACGCACCATTTGGCGGCGCTGCGCAGCGTCTCGAACGCCTCGCGCTCGCGCGGCCCGAAGGGCTCCGGGTTGCTGCACGACACCAGCGCGTCGGCCAGCGACGGGCATTCGCGGCTGCGGATGCGCTGGCCATTGAAGGTGGACGGCTGGCCCTGCGCCCCGGCCCATCGGTCGTTGGTGATGGGGTGGTCGATCACGCCGATGATCGGCGTGCCGTGGCGCGCCAGCGAAATCAGCGTCCCGTAGATGGGAATGCCCGTGATGAAGGCCTTGGTGCCGTCGATCGGGTCGAGCACCCAGACGTACTCGGCATCGAGGTCCTGGCCCTCGAACTCCTCGCCGAGGATGCCGTGCGAGGGATAGCGGTGGCGGATCAGCGTGCGCAGCGTCTGCTCGACATGCTTGTCCACGACGGTGACGGGGCTGTCGTCCTCCTTGGACTCGAAGCCCCTGCGGCTGTACAGGTTCTCGCGCAGGATGGCGCCGCTGGCGTCGGCCAGCCCATGGGCGAAGGCGAGGAATTCGGCCATCGCCGACTCTGGAACGGAAGAAGTGGACACGCGGTCTCCTGGATCAAGTGGGCATGGGCCCGGTGCCGTGCTGCGCCGGCAAGTGGCGAAGATGGCGAGACATGCGGTGCTCCAGCCGCCGCACCAGGTGGTTGGCGGCGAACGCGAAGGCAAGGTAGATCAACCCGGCCGCAATGAAGATCTCGTAGGGGGCGAAGGTGCGCGCCACCAGGGTGTTGGCCACGCCCGTCAGTTCCGAGAGCGTGATGGCGCTGGCCAGCGACGTGCGCTTGATCGTCTTGATCACCTCGTTGCCATAGGCCGGCAGCGCCAGCAACATCGCCCGCGGCAGGATGACGTGGCGGTACAGCGCGCCGAAAGACAGCCCGAAAGCCTGGCCGGCCTCGACCTCCCCGTGCGGCACCGCCTGGATCGCCCCGCGGAAGATGTGCACGGCGTAGGCCGTCGTGTTCAGCACGAAGGTGATGACGGCGCACCAGTACGGCTTGCGCAGGTAGGGCCAGGCCCAGCTGTCGCGCACCGCATCGATCTGGGCAATGCCGTAGTACACGATGAAGATCTGCACCAGCAGCGGCGTTCCCCGGAAGACCTGCGAGAACACCTCGACGGGCCAGCGCAGCCACCAGGCCTTCTGGACGCGCACGATGGCCAGCGGCACCGCCAGCAGCGTCGCGAGCACCATCGTGATCGCGAAGAGTTCCAGCGTGAGCAGTGCGCCCTGCCAGAGCACCGGAAGGCTCTCGACAATGAGTTCGACATCCATGGTCAGGCCGTCCTTTCGCCACGGGCGCCGCGGCGCTCGAGCTGATGCAGCACGAGCGAACTCAGCACGGTCAGCGTGAGGTAGATGGCGCCGGCACTGAGGTAGAAGAACAGGGCGCGGCGCGTGTCGCTGGTGGCCAGTTCGGAGGCCTTCATCAGCTCGCTCAGCCCCACGATGGAGATCAGCGAGGTGTCCTTGAGCGTCGAGATCCAGATGTTGCCCAGGCCCGGCAGCGCCAGCCGCAGCATCTGCGGGCACTGGATCGCGAAGAAGATCTGCAGGGTGCCCATGCCCACGGCCATGCCGGCCTCCACCTGCCCGCGGGGAATGGCCGTGAGCGCGCCGCGGAACACCTCCGAGGCGTAGCCGCCGAAGATCAGTGCCAGTGCAAACACACCCGCCGGATACGGCGGGATCTCGACCATGCCCGCGTCGGGCCTGACCAGCGCGAGCAGCCGGCTCAAGACCACCGTGCTGCCGAAGTACACCATCAGGATCAGCAGCAGTTGCGGGATGCCCCGTATCGCCGTGATGTAGGCCTCGGCCAGCCAGCGCACCGCCTTGAAGCGGGACAGGCAGGCCGCCGCGCCCAGCAGCCCCAGCGCGATGCCGAACACCGACGACACCAGCGCCACCTCCACGGTGGTCCAGGCACCTTGCGCGATGGTCGGCCCCCAGCCGTTGAACATGTCCATGGTGTCGTCAGCAATCAGTGAGCGGATTGGGCGGAGCGACGGCGTCAGTGCCAGACCGCGGGCAGCACACTGAAGCTCCAGTACTTCTGGTTGATCGCCTTGAAGGTCCCGTCGGCAAACATGCCCTTGAGCGCCGCGTTGATCTCGTCGCGCAGCGCCGTGGCCCCCTTGGGCAAGCCGACGGCCACGCCTTCGCCCAGGTACTTGGGCGCCTCGATCTCGGGGCTGACGAACTCGTAGTTGCGCCCTTCCGGCTTCTCCAGGAAGTCGGTGCGAACCTTCATGGGACTCACGAGCATGAGGTCGATGCGGCCGGCCACGAGGTCCAGCAGCATGTTCTCGGCCGAGTCGTAGCGCGTGATCTCGACGCCGGAGAACTCGCCCGCAAGGTAGCTGTCGTTGGTGGTGGCCCTCTGCACGCCCACCACCTTGCCCTTGAGCGCGCCCGCGTTGGGCGTGTTGTCGGGCTTCATCGGGAGCAGCCCCCCGTTCTTGCGGCCCACGAAGCGCGCCGTGGAGGCCCGGTACGGAACGGAGAAGTCGATGCTCTTCTTGCGCGTCTCGGTGATCGAGAGGCTCGAGGCGACGATGTCGATCTTCCTGGAAAGCAGCGCGGGAATCAGCCCGTCGAACCCCAGGCAGACGAACTGCACGTTGGCGTTCATCCGCCGCCCGATCTCGCGGGCGATGTCGATCTCGAAACCCTTCAACTCGCCCGACGCATCGCGGTAGTTGAAGGGCGGATAGGTGCACTGCACCCCGGCCTTGATCTCGCGGCCCATAGCGGCGACGGAGCACGCGGCCAGCAGGCCTGCGAACAACCATTTCTTCATTTCGTCTCCAGTTCTTGGTTCGTGATGTCGTGGCTACAGAACGCTGTCGAGGAACTTGCGGCAGCGCTCGCTGCGCGGGTTGCCGAACACGTCGGCAGGCGCCCCGCGTTCCTCGATCTTTCCCTTGTGCAGGAAGGCGACCTCGGTCGAGACCTCGCGTGCGAACGCCATCTCGTGGGTGACCATCACCATGGTGCGCCCCTCCTCGGCCAGCAGGCGGATCACCTTCAGCACCTCGCCCACGAGCTCGGGGTCGAGGGCGGACGTGGGCTCGTCGAACAGCAGCAGCTTGGGCTCCATCGCCAGCGCGCGGGCGATCGCGCAGCGCTGCTGCTGGCCGCCCGAGATATGGGCCGGATAGTGCCGCAGCCGGTCGCCGAGCCCGACCTTCGCCAGCAGCGCTTCGGCCCGTTCCGTCGCTTCGCGGCGCGACAGTCCCAGCACCTTCATGGGCGGCATGGCCACGTTCTCCAGCACGGTCATGTGGCTCCACAGGTTGAAGTTCTGGAACACCATGCCGATGCCCGCGCGCAAGCGGTTCACCTGGCTCTTGCTGGCAGGGCTCGCGTGCCCTGCCGACGAACGGCGCATGCGGATCTCCTCGCCATCGATGGCGACGGTGCCGGCGTCGGGCACTTCGAGCAGGTTGAGGCAGCGCAGGAAGGTGCTCTTGCCCGAGCCGCTGGCACCGATCAGCGTGACCACGTCGTGCTCGTGGGCGCACAGGTCGATGCCGCGCAGCACGTCCAGCGCGCCGAAGCGTTTCTCGATGCCGGTGGCAGACACGATCTGCCTGCCCTGTTGTCGTTGGGGGTCGCTCAAGTGAGTTCCTTTTGAACGGTGCTGGCGCTTCGCCTAGAAGGTCCCGGGATAGGCCCCGCCGTCGAGCAGCAGATTCTGTGCGTTGATGTAGCCGGCATGGGCACTGCACAGGAAGGCGCAGGCACGGCCGAACTCCATCGGATCGCCGAAGCGCGCGGCCGGGCTGCGGCCCTGCCATTCGGTCTGCTCGGCCTCGAACGAGCGGCCCGACCCGGCCGCGGCAGCCTCCACCGTGGCGCGCAGGCGGTCGGTGGCGAACGAGCCGGGCAGCAGGTTGTTGATGGTGACGTTGCGATGCGCCGTGCGCCGCGCCAGGCCCGCCACGAAGCCGGTGAGCCCGCTGCGCGCGCCGTTGGACAGGCCCAGGATGTCGATGGGCGCCTTCACCGAGGACGAGGTGATGTTGACGATGCGGCCGAAGCCGCGCGCCATCATGCCGTCCACCGTCGCCTTGATCAGCTCGATGGGCGTCAGCATGTTGGCGTTGAGCGCCACCATCCAGTCGTCGCACGTCCATTGGCGGAAGTCGCCCGGCTTGGGGCCTGCGGCATTGGTCACCAGGATGTCCGGCGCGGGGCAGGCCTCGAGGACGAGCGCCCGCCCCTGCACCGTCGTGACGTCGGCGGCCACCGTGCGCACGTGCACGCCCGTGGCCTCGCGAATTTCATTGGCGGTGGCCTCGAGCGCCTGTGCGCCGCGCGCCACGATGGTGAGCGATGCGCCGTCTTCCGCCAGCGCGAACGCGCACGCCCGGCCCAGCCCCTTGCTCGCGGCGCAGACCAGCGCCGTCTTGCCCTTGATTCCCAGATCCATGGAGACCTCTTGCTTCAGATGAAGTTCGCGGCGACCGTGCCGAAGCGGTCGAACGAGGAATGCACCCGCATGCCCTGCGACGCGCGGTACTGCCGTGTGAAGGAGCCGGACATCACCTGCATCCCCGCCTCGAGGGCCAGCCCGAACTCGGCCAGCTTGTTCGCCAGCCACAGCACCGAGAGCAGCCCGCCGCCCTGCATGACCGCCGAGCCGGAGGCCGTCTCGCTGACGGCGCCATCGACCTGCACCGTCACGTTGGCGCCGGCCAGGTCGCGGTTGTCGGCCGTCAACGGCACGGCCGCCCCCGTCACATAGGCCTTCTGCTGCGCGTTGTCCGCCATGGCCAGCGCCAGGTTGCCGGCGAACGGACCGCGGACCTCCACGATCTCCAGGGCGGGTGCCGCGTGCGTCACGGCGGCAGCGACCTCCTCCAGGCTCACGCCGGGTCCGCGCAGCGTCTTGCCGATGGTCAGGCACAGCTCGTTCTCGAAGCCGGGCGCGATCAGATCGGAAAAGCGATAGGCCTGGCCGCTCGCATGCCGGCCGCTTTCCAGCAGATAGCCGAAACAGGGCTCGTGCACCTGCTGCTGCACGCGCATGGCCTCGGCGGTGAGGCCGACCTTCCAGCCCGTCTGCCGCTCGCCCCTGGCCAGGCGCTTGTGCAACAGGGCCAGCTGCACTTCGTAGCCCTGCTGCAGGGAGAACTTCCCGGCCCATTCCGACGGCATGTGGCGTCCGTCCTCCATGGCTTGCCAAAGGGCGCCCGCAATGTCTTGGGTGTTCATCGCATCCTCATCGTGTGGTTGGGTGGTGTTCCAGGTAGGCGGCCAGGCGGCGAACGCCGTCGTCCAGGCGCGGCGTGCCGCTCGCGTAGCACCAGCGCAGGTAGCCTTCGCCCTCGGGGCCGAAGGCCACGCCGGGCGCCAGCCCCAGCCCGGCATCGGCCACGAGCTGCTTGCAGAACGCGAGGCTGTCCGTCACGCCGTCGACACGGAAGAAGGTGTACATCGCGCCCCGCGCGGGCGCGGCGAGTTCGACGCCCGGCACGCTCCCCAGGCGCGCCGCCAGGTGGTCCCGGCCCTGGCGCAACCGCTCGACGGTGCGGGCAATGGCATCCTCCCCGCGCGACAGGGCAACCACCCCCGCCGCCTGCACGAAGGGCGGCGCGCAGGTGCTGCTGTACTCGATCAGCTTGCCGACGTCGCCCAGCATCGCCGGCGGCACGACGATCCAGCCCAGGCGCCATCCGGTCATGCGCCAGGCCTTGGAAAAGGAGTTGCAGCTGATGACCCGGTCCTCGAGCGTCGCGATGTCCAGGAAGGACGGCGCGCACGGCGCATCGAAGCTGATGCGCTGGTAGACATCGTCGCTGACGATCCAGATGCCCAGGCGCCGGCAGTGCGCGAGGATGGTCTCCTGCGACTCGCGCGAGAGCGTCCAGCCCGTCGGGTTGTTGGGCGCGTTCAGCAGCAGCGCGCGGGTGCCCGGCCGAAGCGCTTCCAGAAGGCGCTGCTCGTCGAGCACCCAACCGGCCGCGGTGAACTGCAACGCGACGGTCTCGACGTGCGCGCCCAGCACCTTGGGCATCTCGACCAGGTTGGGCCACAACGGCGTCACGGCCACGACGCGGTCGCCGGGGTTCAGCAGCGCCTGCAGGGCCAGCATCAGCGCATGCGTGCCCGAACTCGTCACCGCCACCCGTTCGACGCCGATCGGGCCATGCCAGCGCGACAGGTAGCGGGCGATCTCCTCGCGCAACGCGGGCTCGCCCAGCGTCTGGACGTAGAAGGTGCGCCTGTTCTCGAGGGCTGCGATCGCAGCGCCGCAGATCTCGTCCGGCGTCTCCTCGTCGGGCTCGCCGAACCAGAAAGGCAGGATGTCCTTGCGGTCCATGCCCGCATTGGCGACCTCGCGGATCTTCGAGGACCGCAGGGCCTGGACTTCGGCGCGTGCGACGGTCGATGGCGGGCAGTGGGAGGCGGCGCTCTGCATGTCGTGCTTGTCTCGGTGTTCTATGGCCTGCATGCTCCGACGCCGCATGGTGCGGGACAAGGACCAATTCCGTGCGCCGGGGCGGACCAATCGCGGCGGACCGGCCGGCTGCGATGCGCTGCTGAACGACGCTATTTGGCAGAACGGCCGGAGCCAATGGGTTGATTGCCGCCGGGAATTGCCCCTCTGAACACAGTCATTGCCGTCGAAAAGGGGCTCACGTCAAACGCTTCCCCTGCGCTCAACGGCCAGACGAACAAAGAGGCTGCGCTTCCTTGGCAAAACAGCACTTTCCCGGGCACGACCGCCCATGGAGAGAATTCGAAATAAAAAGTGCAAAAAAAAGGCCTGCCTTCGAAAAGGCAGGCCTTCATTGAAAAGCTCGAGGAGCCGGTTTCAGAACGGAATGTCGTCATCCATGTCGTCGAAGCCCGACGACGACTTGGCCGGCGCCTGGCGCGGCGCCGGTGCCGGAGCACGCGGTGCGGCTGCGGGAGCACGCGGGGCGTAACCGCC